>DATHLO010000199.1:0-3565 GCA_035488075.1 Steroidobacteraceae bacterium
TGAGTTGGCAAAGCTGCGGAGGCGGTCTCACTCCTCCTCGGCCCGCGGACGCCACGCCTGGGCGAGTTCGTGCTGCTTGCGCGGCGGCACCGGATCGTAGTGGCTGAGCTCCATGGTGTAGGCGCCCTGGCCGCCGGTGAGTGCCTTCAGGCGCGACTGGTATTCGGAAACTTCCGCGAGCGGCACGAACGCCATGAGCGTGGCGCGCTGGCCGGGCAGGGAGTTGTTGCCGTTGATGCGCGCGCGCTTGGTCGCCAAGTCCCCGGTGATGTCCCCGATCGCGCTCGCAGGAGCGGTGATCTCAAGTCGCATGATCGGCTCGAGCACGATCGGCGTCGCCTTCTGCAGCGCATCCAGAAACGCCTTGCGGCCGGCAGAAACGAACGCCACCTCCTTGGAATCCACCGCATGGTGTTTGCCGTCGTACACCGTGACGCGCACGTCCTGGATCGGAAAACCGGCCAGCGCGCCTTCGGTGAGCACCTGACGCACGCCTTTTTCGACCGCCGGAATGTATTGCCCCGGAATCGCCCCGCCGACCACATCGTCGACGAACTCAAAGCCGGTGCCGCGGCCGAGCGCCTCGACGCGCAGGAACACCTCACCGAACTGCCCGGCGCCGCCGGTCTGCTTCTTGTGCCGGCAGTGCCCTTCGGCGGGACGGGTGATGGTTTCGCGATAGGGGATGCTCGGCGGGTGCGTTTTCACGTGCACGCCGTAACGCTCCCCCATGCGCTCGAGCAGCACGCGCAGGTGAAACTCCCCCATGCCGTAGAGCACGGTCTCGTTCACGGCCGCATGGTGCTCGATGCGCACGCACGGATCCTCGGCGGTGAGCTTGTGCAGGGTGTCCGCCAGACGCTGCTCATCACCGCGCCGCTCAGGCTCAATGGCGATGCCGAGCATCGGCGGCGGGAAGCTGACGGGCTTCAGGTGATACTGGTCCTCGTCGTGCGAGTCGTGCAGTACGGCGTCCAGGTGCAGCTCATCGACCTTGGCGATCGCGCAGATATCCCCGGGCACGGCGCTGGGGATCTCGCTCGTCTCCTTGCCGAGGAGGCGGTACAGGTGCGCGATCTTGATGGGCTTGCGCGCATCGCCGACGAACAGCTGGCTCCCCGCGCGCACGGTCCCCTGGTGAACGCGCAGCACGCCGAGCTTACCGACGTACGGATCGATACTCACCTTAAAGACGTGCGCGATCACGTGCCGCGCCGGATCGGGCGTCACCGCCACGCGCACCGCCGCCTCCGCGCTGCCGCGCAGGAAGGGCGGCGCGTTGCCCTCGGCCGGATTGGGCATCAGCCGCTCAATCACCTGCAGCAGCTCGGGCACGCCCGCGCCCGCCTCGGCGGAGGCGAAGCACACGGGTACGAGATGGCCCTCGCGCAGGGCCTGCTCAAAAGGGTCGTGCAGCTGCTCCGGCGACAATTCCTCGCCCTGCTCCAGGTACAGCGCCATGAGCTGCTCGTCGAGCTCGACGACCTGGTCGATGATCTGGGTATGCGCCGCCTCGACCGAGGAGAAATCGGTCTCGCGACCGTGCGGCTGAAAGAAGCAGTCGACGACCGCATCCCCGCCGCCCGCGGGCAGATTCAGCGGCAGGCACTCTGGCCCGAAGGCCTCGCGCAGCTCGGCGAGCACCTCGCTACAGCGTGCCTCGCGGCTGTCGATCTTGTTGATGATGACGAGCCGGCACAGCTCGCGCTCACGCGCGAACTCCATGAGGCGCTGCGTCAGGCTGTCGACGCCGCTCACCGCGCTCACGACCACCGCCACCGCCTCCACCGCCTCGAGCACCGAGAGCGCCTTGCCGAGAAAGTCCGCGTAGCCGGGCGTATCGATCACGTTGATGTGCACGCCTTGATAGTCAAAGCTGCAGATGGCGGTATCCAGGGAGTGCTGCAGGCGCTTCTCCTGCGGGTCAAAATCCGAAACGGTCGTGCCGCGCTGCAGGCTGCCGCGGCTGCGCACCGCGCCCGCCTGCAGCAGCAGCGTTTCGAGCAACGATGTTTTGCCCGCGCCGGCCTGTCCGACCAGCGCGATATTGCGGATGCCTGAAGTTGTGTACCCCATGGCGTATGCTCCCCGGCAAGGATGGACCGGCGCCGCATGAGCATCACCGGCTGCAGTAAAAGCCTACTCCCGGTGCGTGCGCGCGGCTACCGGCATCACAGCGCGACGGTTCAAGGAGTCTTCACATGAGCGAGCCGGCCGATAAGGCAGACCGCGAGCGCCTGAGGAAGCAGAAAATCCAGCGCCAGCTCGATGAGGCGCTCGCCGACAGCTTCCCGGCGAGCGATCCGGTGTCGATCGTCACCTCGAACGAGGAAGAGGACTGGGGTAGCAGTGGCGCCGCCCCGGCTGGGCCCAAGGAACCTGCGCCGCCGCCGTCCAAGCCCTAAGGCGCGGCCGGGGCTAAGGCGCGGTCAGCTCGAGCGCGGAGCCCGCCTGGTTGACGGTCGTGAGGAGGATGGGCCGGCGCCACACGCGGTGCAGGTAATCGAGCACCTTGCGGCTACGCTCAAGATCGAGTCCGCGCCCGTCCACGCTGCTGTCGTGGGTGAGTTCGAGCGTGCCGTCATTGCGTACGTGCGCCGCGGACACCACCGGTGCGCCGAAGTTGTATTTGGGCGCGAGCAGCGCCTCGTGCAACGCGGCGAGCTCGTGCTCGAGCACCTTCACCTGCCCGTCGCTGCGCGCGTTGTAGCGAAACAGGCCGAGCTCCTCGGCGAGCTCGCGCGTGAGGTGATTGCGCACGAAGCCGAAATCATCGTCCTGTTCCATGATGCTGCGCGCCGCGTCCAGTCCCTGTTTCTCGACGATCTTCTCCCACATCGAGAAGCCGAGGTGATACGGGTTGACGCTCAGGGCAACCTGCGCGTCGGCGGCGATCGGGCGCACGACGTCGGAGTGACACTTGATGGCATCGACGTAGGCCTGCTGCGGGATGAAGTCCGCCTCGCGCAGCAGACGGGCGTGCCAGTAGGAGGCCCAGCCCTCGTTCATGATCTGCGTGGCGAACACCGGATAGAAGTAGAAGGATTCCTCGCGCACCGCGAGGAAGATGTCGCGCTCCCAGCTCTCCATCTCCGGCGCGTAGTGCGCGACGAACCACAACAGATCGCGCTCCGGGTGCGGCGGTACCGGGGCGCGCTTGCGTACCTCGATCCCGCCCGCTCCGGTCGGTGGCTCCAGGGCGGCGAAGCGCTTGCGGAACGCGTCGTCCACGAGCGCCTTCGGTCCTTCGGCGTACTCCGGGTAGCGTGGCCGGCGCAGCGCCTGATCGATGTCGATATGCTGCTCGAGCGCGAGGGCGGCATCGAGGGCGGCCTCGACGCGCTGTGCGCCGTGCGCCTCGATCGCCGGCTGATCTGGCGTGCGTGATTGGCCGCGTGCTCCACGATGCGCTCGCTCACCTGTTCCTGGCAGCGGCGAAACAGGAGGTTATTGCGCGAGAAGTCCGCGTGTCCGAGCACGTGCGCGGTCACCAGGATGTTCTCGGCGAGCCCGTTGCTCTCGGCGAGGTAGGCGTGGCCTGGATTGCCGGGGAATACCACCTCGA
>DATHLO010000200.1:0-2285 GCA_035488075.1 Steroidobacteraceae bacterium
CCCGCCACCTTGACGTCGAACATCAGTTCCACGGCCTTCTTCACGTCCGTCTTGGTCGCCTCGCGGCGCACGCGGAAGGTGTACTGGTTGTGGTTCTGCATCGCGAGCGAGGTCTTCTCGGTCACGTGCGGGGCAATCAGCACGCTCATCAGCTGTTCACGGTTCATTGCATGCGCTCCTCGATGAGCTTCACCGCGCCGACCGTCATCAGCACCTTGTCGTAGGCGGCGAGCGAGAGCGGATTCAGCGCCGTCACCTCGATCACCTCGACATGCGCCAGATTGCGCGCCGCCAGATACAGCTTCTCGTCCTGCGCCTCGACCACGATCAGCACCGAGGGGAGCGACCACTGCTTGAGCTGATGCGCGAGCAGGCGCGTCTTGGGCGCCTCGAGCTCGATGCCGTCGGTGACCAGGAGGCGCTCCGTGCGCGCCAGCTCCGAGAGGATTGCGCGCATCGCGCCGCGGTACATCTTGCGGTTCACCTTCTGCGCGAAATCGCGCGGCTTGGCCGCGAAGGTCTTGCCGCCGCCGACCCAGATCGGCGAGCGGCTCGAGCCCGCGCGCGCCTGGCCGGTGCCCTTCTGGGCGTGCGGCTTGCGGCCGCCGCCGCGCACTTCGGCACGCGACTTCTGCGCCTTGGTGCCCGAGCGGCCGGCGTTGCGATACGCGGTCAGCACCTGGTGCACGAGCGCCTCGTTGAACTTGTGACCGAAGGCGGCATCGTTGACCTGCAGGTCCCCTGAGCCATTCACCAGCTTCAGTTTCATGGCTTACTTCTTTCCCGCCTTGGCCGGATCCTTCGACGGGGCTTTGCCGACCTTGCTCGGCGCCACGGTCTTTCTCTTGGCGCGGCGGGCCGCCTTGAGCGAGGGGCGCACGAGCACCTGGCCGCCCTCGGCACCCGGGACCGCGCCGCGGATCAGGAGCAGATTGCGCTCGAGGTCCACCGCTACGACCTTCAGGTTCTCGGTGGTGCGGCGCATGACGCCCATGTGACCGGCCATGCGCCGGCCCTTGAACACGCGACCCGGGGTCTGGCGCTGGCCGATGGAGCCGGGCGAGCGATGCGTGAGCGACACGCCGTGCGTTGCCGGCATACCGCCGAAATTGTGCCGCTTCATGACCCCGGCGAAGCCCTTGCCGATCGTGGTGCCGGTGACGTCGACCTTCTCGCCTTCCTTGAACAGGTCCGCCTTGATCTCCGTACCGGCCGCGAACTCGTCCTTGTCGGCCGCCGTGAGGCGAAATTCGACCAGCGCCTTGCCGGGGGCGACATTGGCGCGCGCGTAATGCCCGGCGACGGCCTTGGAAAGCAGCGACGGACGGCGCGTACCGTAGGTGACCTGCACCGCGCGGTAGCCGTCCTTATCCTGCGCCTTCACCTGCGTGATGCGGTTCGGCAGAACCTCGATCACGGTGACGGGCACCGTTTCACCGGCATCGGTGAAGATGCGGGTCATGCCGGCCTTGCGGCCGACGAGTCCGATTGCCATTTCTCGTCCTCTTCATCATCCTTCGCAGCGCTGCGATTGGCGCCCGAAAGGCCACTGGCATCGAGCCTAAGTTATTGAGACAACAGGAGATTTACGCGAAGCTGCGAGCTTGCGTGAGTCTCGAGTGGTCTTGGAGCCCGAGTGCCCCAACCTCGCCCGATGCCGCTTACGCGACTACGCCCCCCGCTGTCGCGGGGAGCAAAAAGGGCGCGCAGTATAGGCGCGCCCGATCGATCCATCAACCCTAAATTCGCAGGCTTTTCAGCCTCGGGCGCCCCGGCGGGTGGGGCCGGCAGAATTTCCTCAGTTGAGCTTGATCTGCACGTCAACCCCGGCGGGCAGCTCGAGCTTCATGAGCGCGTCCACCGTCTTGTCGGTGGGGTTCATGATGTCCATGAGGCGCTTGTGGGTGCGCAGCTCGAACTGGTCGCGGGCATCCTTGTCGGCATGCGGCGAGACGAGCACGGTGAAGCGCTCCATCTTCGTCGGCAGCGGCACCGGGCCCTTGACGGTGGCGCCGGTGCGCTTGGCCGTCTCCACGATCTCCCGGGCGGAGGAGTCGATCAGGCGGTGGTCGAACGCCTTCAGGCGGATGCGGATGTTCTGATTAGCCATGTGCGTTCACTCCGGAATTCGCCATCATCACTTGAGGATCTTGGAGACGACGCCCGCGCCGACGGTTTTGCCGCCCTCACGGATCGCAAAGCGCAGTCCCTCTTCCATGGCGATCGGGCTGATCAGCTCGACCGTCATCTTGATGTTGTCCCCGGGCATGACCATCTCCACCCCC
>DATHLO010000201.1:0-3826 GCA_035488075.1 Steroidobacteraceae bacterium
GCCCTGAGCCGAGGCTCACCAGGATCCCGGCAAGGCACAGCAGAATCAACAACCAGATTACCGATCCCATGCCGCTTCAGTTTAGCCCCAGCATGGCTGTGAGCAACGTGCGATGCGTTGGCGGCTGAGCCCGCATCTGTCAGCCGTGGCGGTTACCTGCGCGGCGCTGCTCGCGGTGGCGATCTTCATCCGCCTCGGATTCTGGCAGTGGCACCGCGGTGCCGAGGGCCAACGCGAATGGCAGCGCTTCGCGCGCGGCGCGGAGGAGGTGCGCACGCTCGGCTCCGAAGCGCTCGCGAGCGTGCCGCTCTACCAGCGCGTGAGCGTGACCGGCACGCTCGATGAGAAGCACCAGTTCCTCCTCGACAACCGCTCCTACCAGGGGCGGCCCGGTTACGAGGTACTGACGCCGCTCCGGCGTGCCGCGGATCTGACGCTGCTCGTCGACCGCGGCTGGGTGCCCTTCAGCGGCTCGCGCGCGCAGCTGCCCAGGATCAGCCTCGACACCGACGTCCCCGTGACGCTCACCGGACGCAGTGGCCTGCTGCCAAGCGCAGGGCTCGCGCTCGGGCACGCGCCCCCCGGGGGTGCGTGGCCCAAGGTCACCGCCTTTCCGAGCATGGCGGAACTCGCCGGCGCGCTCGGCAACGCGCTCGAGCCGCGCATCCTGCTGCTCGATCCGGCCGCGCCACACGGTTATGTGCGCGACTGGCAGCCCCCCGGGATGTCCCCGCTCAGGCACTTCTCTTACGCCATCCAGTGGTGGAGCTTTGCCGCCCTGGTGCTGCTCGTGTGGGTGGTCATGGCGGTGCGTAGCAAGCGCGGGGGGCCGCCCTAGGATGGACTCCTCCGCCGGGGGCCTGCGCGCCCGCAATCTGCGTACGCTTGCCCTGCTGGCGGCGCTGTTCCTCGTGCCCCTCGCGCTCGCCTTCCTTACCTACTACGGCAGCAGCTGGCGTCCGACAAGTATGGTGAACCACGGCCGGCTGATCTCCCCGCCGCAGGTGCTGCCGCCGGTATCGCTGCCGCAGGTGCTGCCCGCGCCGGCGGCCGCAGCGCCCGCGCTCTTTCGCGCGCAGTGGTCGCTCGTCTACGTCGGCAGCGGTGCCTGTGACGCGGATTGCCGCGAGGGGCTGTTCGTGATGCGCGCCGCGCGGCTCGGACTGAACAACGACATGACCCGCGTGGCGCAGGTGTTTCTCGTCACGGGCGATTGCTGCGCGCGCGAGTATCTGGCGCACGAGCACCCGGGCGTGCGGGTGCTGGACGCGCAGGGCGAGGCAGCCGCGCCGCTGCTGCGCGCCTTTCCCGCGCCAGAGCGCGCCCACACGCTGTTCGTCGTTGACCCGCTCGGCAACCTGATGATGCGTTACGATGCGCGGCAGAACTCGCGCGGCCTGCTCGAAGACCTGCAGAAGCTGCTCAGGCTCTCGCACATCGGCTAAAGCACGCTAAGGGGAAGCGTTGCCACCATGCCCGTAGCCCGCTGGATGCGCCGCCTCGCCGTCGCCGGGGTGATCGTGTGCTTCACGGTCGTGGTGCTCGGCGCCTACGTGCGCCTGACGGCCGCAGGCCTGGGCTGCCCGGACTGGCCGGGCTGCTACGGGCAGCTCACGCCCAGCGGCGCCGAGCACAGTGCCAGCGCCCAGGCCGCTTACGCGGGCCGGCCGCTCGAGGTGGGCAAGGCCTGGCGCGAGATGATCCATCGCTACGCGGCGAGCACCCTGGGCCTCATCATCCTCATCCTCGCCGCCCTCGCACTGCGGGCACGACGCCAGCACCTGGTGAGCGTGCCCTTCGCGCTCGCGCTCCTGGCGACCGTCCTCGTGCAGGGTCTGCTGGGCATGCTGACCGTGACCTGGCAGCTCAAGCCCCTCATCGTGACGCTGCACCTGCTGTTTGGCATGACGACGCTCGCGCTCTTGTGGTGGCTGACGCTCTCGCTGCCGATGAGTTCCTGGGGGGCGAGCGCCATGCGCGGGCCCGGTCGCAGCGTCAGCGGTGGGGCCGCGCTGCCGTTTCTGAATGCCTACCGGCTCACGCTCCTCGGGCTCGCCGCGCTCATCGTGCAGATCGCGCTCGGCGGCTGGACCAGCAGCAACTACGCCGCCATCGCCTGCCCGGACTTTCCCACCTGTCAGCATGCCTGGTGGCCGCGCACCGACTACCGGCACGCCTTCGTGCTCTGGCACGGTCTCAACATCAACTACGAAGGCGGCGTGCTCGACAACCCGGCGCGCGTGGCCATCCATCTCACCCATCGCCTCGGTGCGCTCCTCGCCGCCACGGCGCTCGCGCTCGCGGCGCTCTTCGTGCTGCGCCGGCGGGGCCTCGTGGCAGCACGGCCACGGGCCTGGTTCGTGCTCGCCGCGCTCGCCCTGCAGCTGCTCATTGGCACCTCGATGGTGCTCAAGGGCTTTCCGCTGTGGCTCGCGACCGCGCACACCGCGGGGGCGGCGCTGCTGTTGCTCGCAACGCTCGCCCTGCTGCGTTCACTTAAGACCGGCTAACGCCCGCCGCCGCGCGCAGGCAGCGGCTCACTTGCCTGACCTGGCCGCCGCCTTGCGCAGCAGCGCCAGTGGATTGGGCGTCGGTTCCGCCACCTTGAACAGGGTGTTGCGGTCGCGGTGCAGGAATGCCTCGGCGCGACCACGCACGATGAGCATGGTATCGAGCACGTAGCTCCAGCTGCCATCGGGATTGAACACGACCTCGATCCGGTAGGAGTCAGTGCGAAAGGCGTATTCGAGAAAGTCGTTGGAGCAGATGCCGTAGTTGTTCGCGCCGCGCTGCGCCGTGAGCACAAGCTCGGTGGCATCCGCCGCGGCGTGTCCGGCGGCGATCGCCACCTGACCGCGCGGGATCGACAGGGTCTGCAGGATCAGCCCGCTCGCCGGCTCCCACAGCCAGTAGCCGGTCTGGTCGTGAAAGGTTGCCTCCTCGTCGCTGGCGAGGATGCGCGTGTGGTAGCGCAGACCGTAGAGCAGCTGCGGGCCGTTGGACTGCGCGTCGATCGGCTGCAGCTCGATGCGCTCGCTGTAGTCACGCCGTTCGGGACCGGCGGCCTTCGGGTTGACGTCGACCCCCGTGCGGCTCTCCCAGATCCCCGCCAGGCGCCGCAGCGGCCCAAGATTCGCCAGGGTGTCCGGATCGGCATCCTGTTCGGTGAAGATGTCTTCGGGAAAGTTCATGGCTGCGCTGTCGGCCTCCTTTGAATTGCGTTCTGGACCACTGCGCGCGGCGCCGCTGGTGTCGCCGTTTCCGCCCGCCCTGATCTGGTAGGCTGCGCATCCCTCTTCGACCGGTGATCGTGTCCGAGCCGTGGCGATGACATCGCATTATGCACCGGCCGCGCCCGCGCTTTGGCGGCGCTACCTCGAGCTCACCAAGCCGAAGGTCGTCGCGCTCATCACCTTCACGGCGATCGTGGGGACGCTGCTCGCCAGTCCCGGGCTGCCTCCGCTCGCGGCGCTCGTGTGGGGCAACCTCGGCATCGCGCTCGCGGCCGCCTGCGCGGCCACCATCAATCACGTGCTCGACCGGCGTATCGATGAGCAGATGGCGCGCACGCGCGCGCGGCCGCTGCCCACCGGCGCCCTCACCGAGCGTAACGCGCTCGTGTTCGCCGCCGCCCTCGGGGTGCTGTCGATGGCGCTGCTCGCCTTTCTGGTGAACCTGCTGACCGCAGCGCTCACCTTCCTGTCCCTCATCGGCTACGCGGTGGTGTACACGGTGTGGCTCAAGCGGGCGACCTCGCAGAACATCGTCATCGGCGGCGCCGCCGGGGCGGCGCCGCCGGTGCTCGGCTGGGCCGCCGTCACCAACA
>DATHLO010000202.1:0-3550 GCA_035488075.1 Steroidobacteraceae bacterium
GCTCGCGCGTTCGATATGTTGCAGGTCTTTGCGGAACACCCCGGGCGACTTGTGTCCAAGACGACCTTGCTCGAGCGTGTCTGGCCGAAACTAGTAGTCGATGAGAACAATCTTCCGGCGCAGATTGCAACCCTGCGGCGCGTGCTCGGCGCGGGGGCGATCCGTACGGTGCCGGGCTTTGGCTACCGGCTCGAGCTGGAGGTCGTGCGTCCGACGCGCGCGGTGCAGCCGGCGCCCGCGCTGACGCCCGCGCCCGCACCCGCGCCGCTTCCCGTGCGCGTCGTTGCCAGGCGGCTGACGCCGCTGATTGGCCGGGACCGCGACCTGCAGGCGCTGCAGACAGCGCTCGACGGCGCGCGCTGCGTTACCGTGGTCGGTGGTGGCGGTATAGGCAAGACGCGGCTTGCGCAGGAAGTGCTCGCGCGGACGGTCGCTACGCCAGAACGGCAAGGCGCCTGGCTGGACCTGGCGCCGCTAGCGCAACTGCGCCACGTGGCGAGCGCGGTTGCGTCGGCTGTCGGCGTGACGTTGCCCGATCGCGGCGACGGCTTCGCTGCACTCCAGCAAACGCTCGCGCAGGCGCCGCTGTTACTCATCTTCGACGGCGCCGAGCACCTCGCCACCGAACTCGCGCCGGCGCTTGCGGAGCTGCTCAGCCGCACGGGCGAGTTGCGGGTGCTCGTCACGAGTCAGGTGCCGCTCGGCGTGCCCGGTGAGACCGTGTTCCGCCTCGGGCCACTTACGGTCGATGAACGCGCCGAGTCAGGGGCGCCCGATGACGCGTCCGGTGCAATTGCGCTATTCGTGCAACGCGCGACGGCCGCCGACCGGCGCTTTGCGCTCACGAGCGCGAATCGGGCGGCGGTCGCCGAGATCTGCCGCCGTCTTGACGGGAATCCGCTCGCACTCGAGCTTGCCGCTGCCCGGGTGCCGGCGCTCGGGGTCGCTGCGCTGCTGGAACGTCTTGGGGACCGGCTGCGGCTGCTGAAGACGAGCGCCGCGGTCGACGACGGGCACCATGGTGCGCTGCAGGCCGCATTCGACTGGAGCTACCAGCTGCTGTCGCCGGCCGAGCAGCACGTATTCAACTGGCTCGGGGTATTTGCCGGCGGCTTTTCTCTGGATGCCGCAGCTCGTAGTGTCGCTGACGGACCGGGGGACGGCTGCGACGCCATCGATCTGATCTCGCGGCTTGTCGACCGCTCGCTGGTCAATGCGCTGCCGTCGGATCCGCCACGCTATGAGCTTTCCGAGACGGCGCGCCTCTATGCACTCGCCCGTCTCGCGGCAGCGGGCCAAGAGCAGGCCGCGCGGCGCGCCATGGGAGCGGCAGTGCTCGAGCTCCTCGACCGCGCCTACGGGCAGTACTGGTCCGAGGATGAGACGCTGTGGCTGGCGCGCTATGAGCCGGACCTCGAGAACGTGCGCAGCGCGATAACCTGGGCAGCGGCGCACGAGCCGGCGCTCGCGGTAGCCCTGTTCGGCTCCGCCTGGCCGTTGTTGTTCGAGGCGGACCTGAACGCCGAGGGGCGTCACAGCTATCACAACACGGTCGGGCTCCTGTCCGATGGGCTGCCACGCGCCCGCGTCGCGCGCTTCTGGGAGGCGATCGCGACCTTCGAATCCACACGGCAGTGCGACCGCGCACGCTACGCCGCGGAGCTCGCCGCAGGCATGCACGCGGACAGCGGCGACCCGCAGGCCCACTATTACGCGCTGATGCTGCTGGCGAGCAACTGGCGCATCGACAACGAGGCAGCCCGCGCGGCCTTCGACGCCGCACACGCGCTCGAGGATTCGAGCTGGCCTGCGCGCCTGCTGGGGCTTGGCGCGCTGACCGAGGGAGCGCTGCTCCTCACCCGCGGCGAGTTCGTGGCCGCGCGCGCCGCGTATCAACGCGCGCTGCGCGCCTCGCTGACCGTAAGTGAGCGGCAGGCGCTTGCGGCAACTGCCGAAATCGTCGAGCTGGATGTGGCCTGCGGCGAGCCCGTTGCGGCGCTGCAGCTGGCACGGCCACTGGTCGACCGGTTGCGGTACTCGAGCAGGAGCGGCGTGCGCTTCGGGTTGCTGGTAGCGGCGCTGCAGGCGCTGCTGCAGAGCGGCGAACTGCAGGAAGCGCGTGCGATCGGCTACGAGATACTCGAGGTCGGAACACGCCTCGAGCCGGCGCGCCTGTACACGGCGCTCGATGCCATGGCGCAGCTCGCCTGCGCCGAGAAACGCTTCACGGTTGCAGCCCGCATAGCCGCCTGCGCGGACGCCGCCTACGCCCTGCACGGGCAGGGCGAGCGCCGCCTGACCGAGGCGCGCCTGTGCGCGCAGATCGAACGCTGCCTCGAGCGCGAGCTCGGGGCTGGCTGGCGCGAGTCCGCGGTCGACCGGAGCGCGCCGCTCGATGAGCGCGGCGCCTGTGCACTCGCCCTCGGGCTTGCCACCTGAGGCCCGTAATTGCGGCGCAACCGACGATTCAGAAAGCTTTCAGATGGATTTCAAGACGGCGCGTGACCCGCGCGCCATCATGAACCCACCGTAGAAGCCAACCTGTCTACGCAACCAGGAGACCGCCATGCCCAAGTTCGTGATCGAGCGTGATATTCCCGGTGCCGGCAAGCTCAGCCCGGCCGAGCTGAAGAGCGTATCTATGAAATCCCTCGGGGTCCTATGCAGTCTCGGCCCGAGCATCCAATGGATGCAAAGCTACGTCACCGGCGACAAGATCTACTGCGTGTATCACGCCAAGGACGAATCGCTGATCCGGCGTCATGCGGAGCTCGGCGGTTTTCCGGCGAATCGCATCACGCGTGTCACGGCGATCATCGATCCGACGACGGCGGAGTGACGCGCCGCCCGGGCACGGTCGTCGTCGGAGAGGCGTTATGGATGCGGCTACGTTGCGGTCGATACAGGCTCCAATCAAGGAGCGATACAGGGGCGACGCGGAAGCGGCGCGGATAACCCTCAGGGCAACGGGCACGCTCGATGAGGCGCGCATCGCGTGTAGAGTCGAGACCGGCCGCGCGGTGGCAGTAGCCGGCCTACATGCGGCTACAGGCGGTTCGGGGCTGGAGCTATGCTCGGGCGACATGTTGCTCGAATCGCTCGTTGCCTGCGCCGGAGTGACACTCAAGGCGGTGGCGACGGCGCTGGAGGTTCCCTTGAGATCTGGCACGGTGACCGCGGAAGGGGATCTTGATTTCCGAGGCACTCTTGGGGTCGCCAAGGACGCTCCGGTCGGGTTCGGGGCGATACGGCTGGCGTTTGTCGTCGACTCCGACGCGCCTCAGGAGAAGCTCGACCAGTTGATCAAGCTTACCGAACGTTACTGCGTCGTCTATCAGACGATCCGCAGCGGTGTGCCAGTGGATGTGCGCATGAGCAGGGCTGCGTAGTGCGACGCATGCACTTTCCGGAATAGGTAGCCGTTGAGTGTGACGGTCGGGACTTCCTGCTCTACTCGATCACATATTCATGATTACAGTCGGCCGCCCCAATACTGTCGCCGAGCTGGACGAAGTTCGGGCTCTGATGCGGGCTTTTGTCGCGTGGCATC
>DATHLO010000203.1:0-3568 GCA_035488075.1 Steroidobacteraceae bacterium
GCGCAGGCCCTGGAAATCGTCGAGCGGCTGCGCAGTGAGCGCCCGCGGCTGCGCTTCGAGCTGAACGTAGGCGGGGGCAATTTCAAAGCACAGTTCCGCCGGGCCGACAAGAGCGGCGCCCTGCTGGGGCTGATCGTGGGCGAGGATGAACTCGCACGCGGCGTCGTGGCCATGAAACCTTTGCGTGAGCAGTCGGGTCAGAGCGAGTGCCCGATTGCGGACCTGGCGACCGGGGTGGATGCGGCGCTCGCGGCGCTGCGCCCGCTGCCGGATGTGCCGGCGGCATGATGTGGGGGAGGATGCGTGGAAGATTATCTGTCCGAGAAAGAGCAGTGGGAATGGGTCAAGGCGCAGGTGCGCGAGAACGGCCCGGCGGTGATCCTGGCGGTCGTGGTCGTACTGGCAGGGCTGGCCGGCTGGCGCTGGTGGCAGCAGCATCAGGACGCCGCCCGCCTCGAGGCCGGCGGCCGCTACATGCAGATGGTGCAGGCGCTCGAGAAGGCCGACCACACCCAGGCGCTGGTGCTGCTCGGGCAGCTCGAGCGCGAGAATCCGGGGTCCCCGTACACCGAGCAGGCGAAGCTCCTGGCCGCGCGCGTCTACGTCGACGATGGCGATCTGGATAAGGCCGCCCGCGAGTTGGCCGCGGTGGCCGATCATTCCAAGGACCGCGAGCTGGCCGTGGTGGCGCGGCTGCGCCTGGCGCGTGTGCAGGTGACGCAGGGACACGCAGACGCTGCGCTCGAGAGCCTGAAGGGCGCCGATGCGGGTGCGTTCGCGGCGCGCTACCACGAGGTGCGCGGGGATGCCTATTACGCCAAGGGTGACAGGGTTACGGCACTCAATGAGTACCGCGCCGCCCAGGGCGCGGCGCCGTCCGCCAGTACGCCGCTGCTGGATCTGAAGATCGCGGACCTCGCGGCCGCTGCGCCGGCGAGCGTCAAAGCGGACGCCGCCGCCGCCGGCCCGGCCAAGTGAACATCATGCAACAGCTGCAACGCTGGACCTGGCTCGCGGCCGTGCTCGTGCTGGCCGCCTGTTCCAAGGACAAGGCCATCGATCAGCCCGCCAAGCTCACCCCGTTCGCCGCGACACTGCGCGTGCAGCGCATCTGGAGTGCCTCGGTGGACGACAAGAAGGCCGTGGATCTGCGTCTCGGTCTGGGAATCGCCATCGACAACAATCGCCTCTATGCCGCGGGCCACACGGGCGACGTGGTGGCATTTGATCTGAACAAAGGACGTACCCAGTGGCGCACGCGCCTGAAGGCGCCCCTGTCGGGCGGCACGTCAGCCGCGGCGGATCTGGTGCTCATCGGCTCGAGCGACGGGCGACTGTTCGCGCTCAACGCCGCCGACGGCAAACTTCGCTGGAACGTGCGCATCAACGGCGAAGTGCTGGCACCGCCGGCGATCTCCGAGCGACTGATCGCTCTGCGTACCGGGGACGGCAAGCTGCGCGGCTTGAGCCCGGCCGATGGCCACGAGCTGTGGTCCACGGAACAGCCGGTGCCGCGCCTGTCGCTGCGTGGCACCGCACGCCCGGTGATCGTGGGCAACCTGGTGCTGTGTGGCTTCGACAACGGCAAGGTGGTTGCGGTCAATAACAGCGACGGCTCCGTGCAGTGGGAGGCGACGGTGACGCCGCCGCACGGCCGCACCGAGCTTGAGCGGTTGTCCGACATCGACTCGGGCGTGCTGGTTTCCGGACAGAACGTGTACGCGGTGGGTTTTCAGGGGCGCGTCGCGATGCTGGCGCTCGACACCGGTCAGGGCTGGTGGGCGCACGAGCTGTCGAGCTATCGCGGCATGAGCATGGATGACGAGGCGATCTACGTATCCACCGCCGACGGTGAAGTCGTCGCGCTGCGGGCACGAACCGGGGCGGAAATCTGGCGCCAGAGCGTGCTCCTGCACCGCGGCCTCTCAGAGCCTGCGAGCGTCGACGACGCCATCGTGGTCGGCGACTTCCAGGGCTACCTGCACTGGCTCGACAAGAGCAGCGGCGCGCTGGCCGCGCGCGTCTCCACCGGCAAGGTGCGCATCAGCAACGTGCCGGTGGTCTCAGGCAACATCGTCGTCGCCGTCAACGATCGCGGCCAGATCAACGCCTACCGTGTAAGCCCGCTGAAGGGCGCGCCGGCGGCCAAGAAGCCAACACCGGAGCCAGAACCTGCGGCGCCGACGGCCCCGGCGCCGACGGAAAGCAAGTAGCGACACGCGCGGCGGTCGCTGCAGGCCCTGCCATGCTGCCCGTCATCGCCCTCGTCGGCCGGCCCAACGTCGGCAAGTCGACGCTCTTTAACGTACTCACCGGCACCCGCGACGCCATCGTCGCGGATGTGCCCGGGCTCACGCGCGACCGTCAGTACGGCTACGGGCGCCTGGGACCGGTGCCCAGCATCATCATCGACACCGGCGGACTGGTCGAGAATCCCATCGGCATCGAGGCACAGATGCGCGCACAGACCGAGCGCGCCGTCGCAGAGGCCGACCGTCTGGTGCTGCTTGCCGATGCGCGCGCCGGACTGTCCCCACAGGACTACTTCGTGGCCCGCGAGCTGCGCCGCTCGGGCAAGCCGGTGACCCTGGTGCTGAACAAGGCCGAGGGACTCGACGCGGACGTAGTGGCCGCGGACTTCCACGCGCTCGGTTTCGGTGAGCCGGTGGCCATCTCCGCCAGCCACGGCCAGGGTTGCGAGACGCTCATGGAGCAGGTGCTCGCCGGTTTTGCCGCGCAGCCCGACGAAGATCTCGACCGCGATGCCATTCGCATCGCCATCATCGGCCGACCGAACGTGGGCAAGTCGACCCTGGTCAATCGTCTGCTGGGCGAGGAGCGCGTGATCGCGAACGAGGAGCCCGGCACGACGCGCGACAGCATCCTGGTGCCCTTCGAGCGCGACGGCCGCGCCTTTCTTCTCATCGACACCGCCGGCGTGCGCCGCCGTGCCAAGGTCGAGGACGTGGTGGAGCGGGCGAGCGTGGCGAAGACCCTGCAGGCGATCGCCGAGGCCCACGTAGTGATCCTGGTGCTGGACGCACACGAGGGCATCGCCGAGCAGGATGCGAGTGTGCTGGGCATTGCCCTGGAGCGCGGGCGTGCGTTGATCATCGCCGTCAACAAGTGGGACGGCATCGCGCCGGAGCAGCGCGAAGAGATCCATCGTCAGTTGTCGCTGAAACTTGATTTCGTACCGTTTGCACCGCTGCACTTCATCTCCGCCCGCCACGGCACCGGGGTCGGGGAACTCATGCAGTCCACCGTGCGGGCTTACGAGGCGGCGATGCGCACCCTGCCGACGCGCGAGTTGACCCGCACTCTCGAGCATGCCTTGACCGTGCACCAGCCACCGCTGGTGCGCGGTCGACGCATCAAGCTGCGCTACGCGCACCAGGGGGGACGCAATCCTCCGCGCATCGTGATTCACGGCAACCAGACCACCTCCGTGCCGGACGCCTACACGCGTTATCTTGCCAATGTGTTTCGCAAGACCTTTGACCTCTTTGCCACGCCGGTATTCGTCGAGTACCGCACGGATGCCAATCCCTACGCCCGCGAGCGGCGG
>DATHLO010000204.1:0-2028 GCA_035488075.1 Steroidobacteraceae bacterium
CGTATCGCCCGACACGATGCGGGCCGCACTTGGCGCAAGCGCGGCGCCCGTCATTTTCTCGCACTCCTCGGCACGCGCGCTGGTCGATCACCCGCGCAACGTCCCCGACGACATCCTTCGATCCGTGGCCGCGAATGGCGGAGTGGTCATGGTCAATTTCGCGCCGGGCTACGTATCGGACGCACGTAATCGTTGGGATGCCGATCAAGCGGCGGAGCGCACCCGCTTCAATAGCCCGCCGTATGTCGGCCTGTACATCGGCCAGCCGGAACGTGCGAAGGCGGCGCTGGCGGATTGGGAGCAAAAACACCCGCGCCCGGCAACCACGCTGGCGCAGGTCGCCGACCACGTCGATCACATCAAGCAGGTGGCGGGCGTCGATCACGTCGGCTTGGGCTCGGATTTCGACGGGATCGGAGACGCGCCCGTGGGGCTCGCCGGCGTGGATCGATATCCGGCGCTGCTCGAAGAGCTGATGCGCCGCGGCTGGACGGATGCCGACGTGGCCAAGCTCGCCGGCGACAACGTGCTGCGTGTCATGGCGGCGGCGGAAAAAGTTGCCGAGAGACTGCGCGCCGAGCGGCCGGCATCGAATGCGCTGCTCGCGGCTCCGGCAGCCCGCTGACTTCAGGCGCCGCGGCCGGGTGCGTCGATCCCTGCAATAATTCGCCGCCCGTGCCGGTCGTCTGAAGCATGCCCTCATTGCCGTGGAAATATCTGCTGGCCGCCGCATTGCTGTGCGGTACGGCCGAGGCCGGCGCGCAGCGCCGGCCGGCGGTGCTGGAACTCTACACTTCCGAAGGCTGCAGCTCATGCCCGCCCGCCGAGACCGTCGTCGGCGAGCTGGCGCAGCGGCCCGATGTGCTGGCTCTGGCATTCCATGTCGACTATTGGGACGATTTAGGCTGGCGCGACCGATTCGGGCTGCCGGAGAGCGCGCGGCGGCAGCGCATCTACGCGAAGGCTTTGGGCCTCTCCTCGGTGTATACGCCGCAGGCCATCATCGATGGGCAGGCTGATATCCTCGGCAGCGACTCCCGCGCAATCGACCGGCGTTTGAACGAGAAGCGCGACGGCATCGCGCTCGGCGTCGCGGTGCAGGCCGGGGAGGTGCAAATCGATGTCGGTGTGTTGGATCGGGCGGCACCGAGCGATGTCGTGCTGGTTGCCTACCGGCGCAGCGCCGTCACGGCGATCGGCAGGGGCGAGAATTCGGGGCGCACGCTGACGGAATTTAACATCGTGCGCGCGATTCGCACGCTTGGCTCCTGGGACGGACGCCGCCAACAATACCGTGCAGCGCTCGACTCGCTGCCCGGCGATGCCACCGATGTCGCGGTGCTGGTGCAACCGCCGGGCCAGGGCGCCATCATCGGCGCCGCGATGTGCGCACTGCGCTAAGGAGCGGCGGCCGCTACAGCGCGTCGCGCCAGCCGTCGCGCGCGAATTCAATGGGACCTGTGTAGCTGACCTGGATGGAGGCGCGCACGGCGTCGCGCGCGGCATCGATGGTTGGATTCAGGTGACTGAGCAGCAGCATCTTCGCCCCGGTGCGCTGCGCGATGCGGCCGATGTCGCGCGGCGGCGTGTGCAACGTGTAAAGCACGGCGGGCGAGGCCGGCGGATCGAGCACGACGGCATCGAAAATCAGCATATCCGTGTTTTGCGCCAGCCGCGTGAGCGCCGCATGCCCGGCGGCGTCGATATCGCCGCTGAAAGTGATACTGCGGCCGCGGTAATCGATTCGATACACGACGCTCGGCGCATCGCCGTGATGTCCCGTGATGGCCGACAGCCTCAAACCATCCGCGCTCACGAGCATCTGCGGCTGTGCGCTGCGCGTGACATCGTGCGCATGCAGCGTCAAGCGCCCGGCGAAGTCGCGCAAGTAGCCGAAGGCGCCCTGCGCTCCGAACATCAATTCGACAAATTGCGTCGTGGAGGGGAAACGTGCCGCGTCCGGCCCGCCGCGACTGCCCGGAGGTCCGAAGATATTGAACTCCGCGCCGCTGCGCCCGGCGACGATCC
>DATHLO010000205.1:0-14459 GCA_035488075.1 Steroidobacteraceae bacterium
CCATACCGCGGTGGCGCTCGAGCACCTCGGCGATCTGTGCACCCACACCGAGGTGCGGCGTGAGCGAAGTCATCGGATCCTGGAAGATCATGCCGATGGCGGCGCCGCGCAGCTCATCAAGCTTGCGGACGCTCGCGCCGAGAAGCTCGGTCGCGCCGAAACGCGCGCTGCCGGCAACCCGGGCGCTCGCCGGCAGCAACCCCATGAGCGCGAGAAACACCACGCTCTTGCCGGCGCCAGATTCGCCTACCACCCCGAGGCACTCCCCGCGCGCCACGGTGAGCTCGATCCCGGAGGCGGCGCGTACCGTGCCTGCGGGCGTGTGGAAATCCACACCGAAGCCGCTGAGGCGCAGCACCTCCTCGGTCTGAGGTTCAGCGTTCACGCGGGTCGAGGACGTCGCGCAGCGCATCGCCGAGCAGATTCAGACACACCAACAGCAGCACCAGGAGCGTGGCCGGCACCAGCAGCATCCACGGCGCCGACTGCATCTCCTGGGCACCGACGTAGATGAGATTGCCGAGACTTGCGCGCGGCTCCTGCACGCCCAACCCGAGAAAGCTCAGGAAACTCTCGAACAGAATCATCTGCGGGATGGTGAGGGTGGCGTAGACGATGACCGGTCCCAAGAGATTCGGGATGATGTGACGGGCGAGGATCGCCGGCGGCGCCACGCCGAGCGCGCGGGCCGCCTCGATGAACTCGCGGCGCTTCAGCGCGAGGGTCTCCCCGCGCACGATGCGCGCGGTGGTGAGCCACCCGACTGCGCCCAGTGCGATCAGCAACGCCGCCAGACTCCCGCGCGGCAGCAGACTCGTCAGGATGATGACGATGAAAAGGTACGGCAGGGAATACAGCACATCGACGAAGCGCATCATCAGCTCATCCGTGCGACCCCCGGCAAATCCGGCCACCGCGCCAAAGCTCACGCCGATCGCAAGGCTCACGAGGCTCGCGAGCACGCTGATGAGCAGCGACAGGCGCAGTCCCGAGAGCGTACGCACGAAAAGATCGCGCCCGAGCCGATCCGTGCCGAACCAGTGTGCGGCGGTGGCTCCCGGGGACTGCGCCAGGTGTTGCCAGTCGAGGCTGTCGAACCGCCACGGGCTCAGCCACGGCCCGAGGAGCGCGAGCACCGCGATGAGGGCGAGCAGACCGAGCGCCCAGCGCGCGCCGGGGTGCGCGCCGAGCCGCCGCCGCGCATCGCCATAGAGGCCGCGCGCTGCGGGAACTGCCACCTCAGCCATGCCGCACGCCCGGGTCGAGCCAGCCGTACAGCAGGTCGACCAGGAAATTCATCAGCAGCGTGAGCACGGCATAGACCACGATCATGCCCATGACGAGCGGGTAGTCACGGTCGATCGCCCCCTGCACCAGGTAGCGGCCGCTCCCGGGTAGCCCGAACACCGTCTCCACCACGAGCGAGCCGGTGACGATGAACGCCACTGCGGGACCCAGATAACTCACGACCGGCAGCAGGGCCGGTGGCAGCGCATGGCGCAGCAGCACGCGCCTCGGGCCGAGGCCGCGCGCGCGTGCGCTGCGCACGAAGCCGGTGCGCAGCACCTCGAGCAGACTTGCGCGCGTCAGGCGCAGCAGCGCCGCCGTCACGGGCAGCGCGAGCGTCACGGCCGGCAGCACTAAATAGCGCAGGCTCCCGGGCGCCCAGCCGGCCACCGGCAGCCACCCGAGCGTGAGCCCGAAGATCAGGGCGAGCAGCGGGCCGACCACGAAACTCGGCAGCGCGAGTCCCAGGGCGCTGAGTGCGCTGAGGGCATAGTCCGTGCGGTGATGCTGCGTGAGTGCGGCGGCGATGCCGGCGGGGATGCCGACGAGGAGCGCAAGCAGCAGCGCCGCAAGTCCCAGGGTCACACTCACCGGCAGTCCCTGGCGGATGAGTTCGGCCACCGTGAAATCACGCTCGCGCAGTGAGGCACCGAAGTCCCCGTGGCTCAGGGCGCGCAGGTAACGCACGTACTGCACGGCAAGGGGCTGGTCCAGGCCGTAGAGCCGCTCGAGGTTGGCACGCACCGCGGGCGCGAGCGTCTGCTCCTGATCGAACGGGCCGCCCGGTGCGAGGCGCAGGATGAGGAAGGAGACGCTGATGATGATGAGCAGCGTGGGAATAAGGCCGGCGAGGCGGCGCAGCACGTAGCTCAACATGCGGTCGACTTTAGGTAGGCTGTGCGCAATTCGTCAACGCCGCGGCTTCTCCCGGCAACACCGCCCGGAATCACCCCGTTATACTGCATTACTTACCGCCCGCCCCGCCGGGCGCCTGCAAAGAGCTATGGGAATGAAGCGCATCCTGGTCGGCATCAAGCGCGTCGTGGATTACAACGTACGCATCCGGGTGAAGCCTGATAACAGCGGCGTCATCACCGATGGCGTCAAGATGAGCATCAACCCGTTTGACGAGATCGCCCTCGAGGAGGCGCTGCGCATCAAGGAGCGCGGGGCTGCCGAGGAGGTGATCGTCGCCACGGTAGGCCCTGCGGACTGCCAGTCGCAGCTGCGCACGGCGCTCGCCATGGGCGCCGACCGCGCCCTGCACGTGCAGGCGGACGGCGTCATCGAACCGCTCGTGGCCGCGCGGGCGCTGCTGAAGCTCGTCGAGCGCGAGCAGCCGCTGCTGGTCATCCTCGGCAAGCAGGCGATCGATGATGACAACGGCCAGACCGGCCAGGTGCTCGCGGCGCTGTGGAACCGCCCGCAGGCCACGTACGCCTCCAAGCTCGAACTCACCGGCAACAGCGCGCGCGTAACGCGCGAGGTGGACGCCGGGCTTGAGACACTCGAGGTCGAGCTGCCGGCGGTCATCACGACGGATCTGCGCCTGAACGAGCCACGCTACGTGAAGTTGCCGGACATCATGAAGGCCAAGAAGAAGCCGCTCGAGACCCTCACGCTGAGCGCGCTCGGGGTCGAGCCGCGGCAGCAGCTGAAACTGGTGCGTTTTGAGCCGCCGCCGCAACGCCAGAAGGGCATCCGGGTGAAGGACGCCGCCGAGCTGGTCGAGGCGCTGAAGAAGAAGGGACTTCTGTGAGCAGTAAAATCCTCATCGTCGCCGAACACGACGGCGCGAAGCTCAACCCGAGCACGGCGCGCTGCGTCAGCTGCGCCCGCACCCTCTCCGGTGCGGAAGTCACGATCGTGGTGTGCGCAGTGGACGCCGGCGCGGTCGCCGCGCAGGCCGCGCAGCTCGCCGGTGTCAACCGCGTAGTCACCATCGAAAATGCCGCCAATGCGCATGCGCTGGCAGCCGTACTCGCCCCGCAGATCGTCGCGATCGCCGCGCCCTACACGCATCTGTTCGGGCCCTCGACCACCTTCGGCAAGGACCTGATGGCGCGCATCGCCGGGCTCCTGCAGGCCCCGCAGGTGAGCGACATCATGGCGATCGAGAGCGCGACGCGGTTTCGCCGCCCCATCTTCGCCGGCAACGCCATTCTCACCGTCGAGACGAGCGCGGACGAGAAAATGGTCGGCACCGTGCGCGCCGCCTCCTTCGAGGTCACCGGCGCGGGCGGTTCGGCCCCGATCGAGAAGGCAAACGTTCAGGTGCAGCTGCCTACCCATACGCGCTTCGTGTCGGTATCGGCGGCCAAGACCGATCGGCCCGATCTCATGACGGCCGCGCGCGTCATCTCCGGGGGCCGCGCGCTCGGCAGCGCCGAGGGCTTCAAGATCCTCTACAGTCTCGCGGACAAGATCGGCGCGGCGGTCGGCGCCTCGCGCGCGGCGGTGGATGCCGGCTATGCGCCCAATGAGATGCAGGTCGGCCAGACCGGCAAGATCATCGCACCGGAGCTGTACATGGCGGTGGGGATCTCCGGGGCGATCCAGCACCTCACCGGTATCAAGGACGCGCGCACGATCGTCGCCATAAACAAGGACGGCGAGGCGCCGATCTTCGAAGTGGCCGATTTCGGGCTCGTGGGCGACCTGTTCCAGGTCATCCCCGAGATCGAGCGGCTGCTCTCCTAGAGCTGCCCGAGCACGTGCTCGGCGGCGGACACCTTGAACTGTCCGGGCGCCTCGACGTTCACCTGGGTGGCGAGGCCATCCTTCACGATGATCGCGAAGCGCTGACCGCGCATGCCCATGCCGTAGCCCTTGGCGTCGAGCTCGAGGCCCAACGCGCGGGCGTACTCGCCGTTACCGTCGGCGAGCATCATGATCTTGTCCCCGACGCTTGCGGACTTGCCCCAGGCGTTCATGACGAACACATCGTTGACCGCCATGCAGGCGATGGTGTCGACCCCTTTGGCGCGGATCTGCTCGGCGAGTTCGACGAAGCCGGGCAAGTGCTTCGCGTCGCACGTGGGGGTAAAGGCCCCGGGCACCGAGAACAGCACCACCGTCTTGCCCTTGAACAGCTCCTGCGTGGAGAGGTCCTTGGGGCCCTCTTTTGTCATGCGCTTGAGCGTGCCCGCGGGCATGCGCTCACCTGCCTTGATCGTCATGTGTGCTTTCCTTTCCGTTAGTGCCGCCGCACGGGGTGGGCGCGCGCTGTAATGACAAGGGCCGGTGAGATTGTCTCTCGCCGGCCCTCGGGATTTCCAGGCTGCGGCGCGTCAGCCTGAGCGCCTTGAGCTAGGCTGCCTTCGCGTGCAGCACCCAAAGGCTCGCCAGCCGCTCGAGCACCGGGTCGCCTTTGACTTCCTTGAAGGACTTGGCGGCTTCATCCTTGTGGCCGGCCTTGAGCAGCGCAATGCCCAGCAGCAGATGCGCGTCGGCATCGTTGCGCAGGCCGCCCTTCTGGATGCCCTTCTGCAGTTGCTCGACCGCCTTGTCGTACTGGCCGTAGCCGAAGTAGGCGAGCCCGAGCGCCACGTTCTTGGCACCGGTGGGGGCGGCGTCGGCGTCCTTCTCGGCCTTGGCAAGCGAGGCCTGATCGCTCGCGGAGGTCTTCTTCACCGTTTCCAGCAGGCGCGTGTTGCGGTCCTTGATGCGCTGGTCGGTGAAGACATTGGCGGCGAAGCCCTTTTCCAGGATCTTCTGCGCTTCCCCGGGGGAGCCGGCATCCACGGCCAGCTGCGCCGCCTCGTTGAAGTCGCCTGGATTTTTCAGCGTGTCCGTATCGAGCATCAGACGGTACACCTGCAGCGTATTGGTGTCGTTGCCGCTGCTACTGCTGCTTTGCACGCGCTGCAGCAGGAACAGCCAGTAATCGGGCTTCGGATAATAGGTGACGAGCCTCTCAAGGGCGTGCTGCTGGCAGGTGGCGTCATCGAGCTTGATGCAGCTGTTGAGGATGAGTCCGAGCTGCTGGTCCTTCGGGATCTGCCCGGCCTTGATTTCCTGGTCGACCAGCGCGTTCTCGGTCGTGAGCGTGCCTTTCCAGTCACCCTTGAGGTAATACGACTGCCCGAGGATCGTCTTATCTTCCTCGCTCGCCGTGCCGGCCTTCACCGCGCGGTTACCGAACTCGATGGCCTTGTCGTAGTTTTTGATCTGGTAGTTGAGCGCTTGCAGGATGTGCACCAGGCGCGGCACGTTCGCCTCAGTCATGAAGCTGTTGTTGAGCTGCTCCTCGCAGGTCTTGGCGGCCTCGGCGAAGTTCTGGGCGCCGATGTTGGCCTGACAGGCGAATTCCGCGATCGTGTAGACGTCGAACGGGTTTTTGTCCGCGACCCCCTCGGCCTGCTTGATCAGCCCGAGCGCGCCGCTGTAGTTCTTGGCCTTGAGCATCTCCTGCGCGGGCGCCAGGAGCTTCGCCACCTTCTCCGAGTTGGTGTTCTTGCCGGCGGCAAACGCGGGTGTCACCGTCACTAGTGTCAGGCCCGCCACGAGCGCGGACGTCAAAGCAACCGATACCTTCATGGGATTTCTTCGCACTCTCTAGGACTTTAAGAACTAATTGCCGAACTCGGCCACGTTGGTGAAGCCGATCTTGACCATGCGATTGCGCTGCGCGGCCGCCAGCACCTGCGCCACGATGCCGTACTTGGCGCGCCGATCGGGCCGCAGGTGCACTTCCGGCTGCTCCGGTTTGATGGCCTCGTTGTGGAAGTAGCCCTCGAGCTGGTCCATCCCGGTCACCGCGGTGCCGTTCCAGACGACCGTGCCGTCGGAATCGATTTCCAGGTCCACCACTTCCGGGGGGTGATCCGGCGGTGGCGGCTGGGCGTTCGGGTTGGGCATGTCGAGCTTGACCGCGTGGGTCATGACGGGCAACGACACGATCAGCGTCACGAGCAGCACCAGCATCACATCGATGAGGGGCGTCGTGTTGATGTCACACATCGCCTCGCCGCCGGTTCCAACACTCATTGCCATGGATAAAACTCCTGGGGAACTTCAGCGATAGCCGCGCACGCCGTGGTCAGGTTCGGTGAGGAAGCCCACCTTCACGATGCCGCCGCGCTGGATCATGTACATGACCCGGCCGATCGCCTCGTAGCGGGTGTCCTTGTCGCCGCGGATGTGGATCTCCGGCTGCGGCTTCCTGACCGCCGCCGCCTTCACGTCGGCCAGCAGGTCCTCGCGGTTCGGGACCATCTTGTCGTTCCAGTAGATGTTGCCGTCCTTGTCGACCGCGATGGTGATGTTCTCCGGTTTCGTCTGCGTCGGGATATTGACGGCTTTGGGCAGACTGACCTTCACGGTCTTGTTGATGACCGGAATCGTAATCAGGAAGATGATCAGCAGCACCAGCATCACATCCACCAGCGGTGTCGTGTTGATGCTGGCGATCGCGCCCTGCTCGCCGCCTGATCCGCCGACATTCATTGACATGAGCCGCTACTCCTGCACCCGCCGTGTGCGCAAAAATCGCGGGGCGCAGAACTTGCGCCCCTGGGTTGAGTGTTACTTGCTCGCCGGGTACGCCTTGGCGGCGGCCGGGCGTGCACCGCCACCGGTGTCCACGCGTGCGCCACTCACCAGATAGGCATGCAGGTCGCCCGCAAAGTTCCGCAGCGAGTCCTGCAGGCTCTTCTGGCGGCCGAGGAGCCAGTTGTAGCCCATGACCGCCGGCACCGCCACGAACAGGCCGATCGCCGTCATGATCAGCGCCTCGCCGACCGGTCCTGCGACCTTGTCGATGCTCGCCTGGCCGGCGATACCGATGCCCACCAGCGCGTTCAGGATGCCCCACACCGTGCCGAACAGGCCGACGAACGGTGCGGTGGAACCGACCGTGGCGAGCAGCCCCAGCCCGTTGGAGAGCTTGCTGTTGACGCCGTCCACGGCGCGCTGCAGCGACATCGTGATCCATTCGTTCAGATCGATGCGGTCCGTCAGGCGCCCGTCGTGGTGCGAGGCGGCGCGCAGGCCATCTTCGGCGATGCCACGAAACTCATCGCCCTTCTTCAGGCGCTCGACGCCGTCCTTGACCGAGGGTGCGTTCCAGAACTGCTTCTCGACCGCGCGCGCGGATTGGCGCAGTTTGCGCTGGTCCCACAGCTTGGTGAGGATGACGTACCAGGAGGCGAGCGACATGATCAAAAGAAGAATGAGCACCGAGCGCGCGATGATGTCTCCGGTAGCCCACAAAGCGGCAAGGCCATAGGGATTATCGGTGCTGACGGTGGCCACTGGAGCGGGGGCGGCGGCGGGGGTGTTTTCCATAATTTCCTCGAGAAAATCCGCCCGTGGTCAGGCGGTGCTGGGGATCAATTAGTTGTGGAGCTTGAAGTGAACATTAAAGCTGAAGCAGCTGTCGATCGGTTTGCCATCGTCCGAGCCGGGAAGGTAACGGCCCGCCTTGGCTAAAGTGACGGCGGCCTCATCCAACTTCGTAAAGCCCGAACCCTTCTCGACCGTCGGATCGCCCTGCAATTTGCCGCTGCCGGCAACGCATACGTGCACCTGGGTGATGCCCTCCTCGTTGTTACGTCGCGAGGCGGGGGGATAGAAATCCTCGGAGTTCGGGAAGTGCTTCAGGTCAGGCCCGGCGTTCTTATGCACGCTCGCCTTGGGAGGCGCTGCCGGAGCCACGTGTTGGGTCGTGACGTTGCTGATCGCGGTCGTGGTTTGTGCCACCGGGATCTCGACCACGGTGTCCGTGGGCGGGATCTCCACCGGCGGGCGCTCGAAGGTCGGCGGCGGCGGCGGTGGTGGTGGGGCTTCCTTGTGGGTTTCGGTCTCGATGACGGTCTGAATGGGCGGCGCGAGCACCTCGATCGCCTTGCGCGCAAGTCCCGTCGCCAGCGCCCACGCGATGAACACGTGCAGTGCGAGGATGGCAGCGACCACGACGCCGCGTCGCGTGAAAAACCCTGCGTCTTCTTCTAGGTGCGCTGCCATGTATGTCTGCTAATCATCATCAGCCGATCCACTACACCGAATCGCATTCCACTGCCCACGACCCCCGTGGTACCCCGCAGTAGAAGAACCCGGACCTTGGGGCCGCAGCTCCCAGCGCTGCGCACTCCCCCCTCACGTTACGAAACAAACCTTTTCCGGCATTCGGTCCGGCGGGCGCGTGATTATAAGAATCGGCCCCGGACGGTGCGCGCAACCTGCATCGCAGCGAATGCTTTCGCGAACTGTAACCGCTGCCTTTCGGACTGACAACTGCGGCGATGGCTTAAGAGTTGCGCCGACGTGCCTGTATCGCCTCAGTCACCGCTCCGCGCGAGGCGCTGCCGACGAGATGGGCGTACTTGGCGAGGGCGCCGTGGGTGGTAAATGGCTTGGCCGGCTTCCAGGTGGCGCGGCGGCGGCGCAGTTCCGCGGGGGACAGCTCGACCCGCAGTTCGCGTTTGCGCGCATCGATACTGATGCGATCGCCCGTGCGCAGCAATCCGATCGGGCCCCCGAGCGCGGCCTCCGGAGAAATATGTCCGACGACAAAGCCGTGACTGCCGCCGGAGAAGCGCCCGTCTGTAATAAGGGCGACCTTCTCGCCCAGGCCCCGGCCCATGATGGCGCTGGTCGGCGAGAGCATCTCGCGCATCCCCGGACCGCCGCGCGGACCTTCGTTGCGAATGACGAGCACGTCGCCCGCGCGCACGCGGCCGGCGAGGATCGCCTGCGTGGCGCGTTCCTCACCCTCGAACACGCGCGCGCGACCCTCAAAGCGCTCACCTTCTTTGCCCGTGACCTTGGCCACCGCCCCCTCGGGCGCGAGGTTGCCGTACAGCACCACCAGATGACTGTCCTTCTTCAGCGGGTTCGACAGCGGGCGGACAATCTCTTGCCCGCTCATATACATGGGCACCCTTTCCAGATTCTCCCGCAGGGTTTGGCCGGTGACGCTGAGGCACTCCCCGTGCAGGAGTCCACCCTCGAGCAGCATTTTCATCAGCGGCTGGATGCCGCCGATCGCGACGAGCTCGGACATCAGATAGCGCCCACTCGGGCGCAGGTCCGCGAGCACCGGGGAGCGCTTGCCGATGCGCGTGAAGTCATCGAGGCTGAGGCGCACGCCGGCGGCGTGCGCGATGGCGAGCAGGTGCAGCACGGCATTGGTTGAGCCCCCGAGTGCGATCACGACGGTGATGGCGTTCTCGAAGGAGCGCCGCGTGAGGATGTCGCGCGGCTTCAAGCCCTCACGCACCAAGCGCACGACCGCTTCCCCGGCGCGGTGGCAGTCGGAGCGCTTGTCCGGGCCGATCGCCTCCTGCGCGGAACTGCCCGGCAAGGACAAGCCCAAGGCTTCGATGGCAGAGGCCATCGTGTTCGCGGTGTACATGCCGCCGCAGCTGCCAGCGCCTGGAATCGCGGTGCGCTCGATCTCAAGGAGCCCCGCGTCCGAGAGCTTGCCGGCCGCGTGCGCGCCCACCGCCTCAAAGACCGAAACAATGTCGCGGCGCTGGGCGCCGGGGCGGATCGTGCCGCCGTAGACGAAAACTGACGGTCGGTTCAGACGTGCCATCGCCATGGCGCAGCCGGGCATGTTCTTGTCGCAGCCGCCGAGGGCGACGAAGCCGTCAAATCCGGCCGCCCCGGCCACCGCTTCGATGGAGTCGGCGATGATCTCGCGCGAGACGAGCGAGTAGCGCATGCCGGGCGTACCCATGGAGATGCCGTCGGAGACGGTGATGGTGTTGAACAGCACGCTCTTGCCGCCGGCGGCGTCGACGCCTGCGCACGCCTCGCGCGCCAGTTCGCCGATGTGCATGTTGCAGGGCGTGACATTGCCCCAGGTTGAGGCCACGCCGATTTGCGGGCGCGTGAAATCCTCATCGGTGAAACCGACCGCACGCAGCATGGCGCGCGAGGGCGCCTGCTGATCCCCATCCACCACCACGCGCGAGTAGGCGCGCGGATCGATCTTCTTACTGGTCATCTTTCAACCTCTGAGCCGCTGCGCGCGGTAAGCAGGATCCCTCAGCCCTCAAGCGCCCGGCGCATGCGCGTGAATCCCCAGGCGCCCGCGGTCGTCAGGGCGAGCGCCAGCAAGAGCGCATATTGCCCGCTGCCTGCGTGCCAGCGCTCGAGCCCCATGTAAGCCAGCACGCCCAAGGGGGGCGCGATGCCGCCGCGCAGGCCGGTGAGCGTCACGTGCACGCCCATGTAGTGCTGCGCCCGACCGAGGGAGGCGAAATCGTTGTGTCCCAGGTTCCACCCTAGATTAGCACCCGCCTGTGCCGCCCCGAGCAACACCGCCCCGCTCCACAGCAGCGCGAGCGAGTGCGCAAACACCCCGAGGCACAGGGTGAGACTGGCGAGCACCAGCGCCCAGCCCTGGCGCGAGCGGAAACGCAGCACGTGCGAGCCGTCAAACAGGCGCGCCCACCAGGGCAGGAAGAGCGGCTGGGTGATGAGGGGCACGACGGCGAGCAGTGCGATCTGCATCGCGCTCGTCAGGTGCAGCTGCTCGGTAAACAGCAGCACCAGCTGCGCGGTCAGCATGAGACTGCCGGCGCCGAAGATCCCCATCCACCCCATGTACTCGCGGTACGCGGGGTCCTGCTTGAGGATCTGGGTGAACATGGCAAGGCTGAACGGCTCGCTGCGCGCGCCGCTCGCCGCCTCCGCTGCGAGCAGCTGAAACTCGCGCCGCACGCGCATGGCCCGATAGAGCCATGCGCCCAGAAGACCGACGAGCGCTCCGGCGCCGTAGAGCCAGCGCGCCTGCACCGCGCGCCCCTCGAGCACCCAGCCCACGAGCGCCGCCGAGGTCCCCACCGCGAGCGCATTGACGATGACGATGCGCCCGGTGATGCGGGCGAGCACGTTGCGCGGGTAGTTGGCGGTCCAGATCGCCGCGCGCACGGTGAGAATCCCGGCCCACACCACGCGCGCGGCGATGATCGAGACCACGGTCACGAGCAGCCCCGCCGAGGCGCGCGAGGCGAGCGCCACACACCCCACCAGCAGCGCAAAGGCGGCCTGCAGCGCCACCATCAGCTGCACGCGCGCGCGCCCGTGCGCGAGGTTTGCCCACACGAAGCTCAGCACATTGGAGAAGGCCGGCGCGCCACTGACTAAGGCGACGGCGATATTGACCCCGAAGACCGAGGCGGCGCCGGCGAAGTGCTGCTTGACCAGCACCGCGGCGGTCGCCCCTTCGACGAGCCCGAGGGTGAGGCCCAGGCAGCCCCACGGCAGGATCTCGCGGCGGAAGATGCCCTCGGCGAGGGCGCTGGGCTGGACGATGCGGCCTGCGGGCACGCGGCGAAGCTTAATCGGCCTTGCGCGCCGAAGGCACGCTCGTTGACAAGTTCCGGCCCCCTGTGCTCCTATCGGGCGCATCAGGATTTGTTCGCCGCCCATGAATTACCCTGCAATCACCGATCTTTCGCACGCTGCGCCCCTGGGCGCGCGTCGGTGCTTGCTGCTGGTACTGCCTGTACTGCTGCTCCTTAGCGGAGCTGCGCGGTGCGGGGCACTCGCGAACGCCTGAAGAAAAACCCAGGCACGAGCGAAGTAAGACACCAAAAAACCCCGCACCGGCCAACGCCGCTGCGGGGTTTTTTATGCTTGCCAACCGCCCCACGGGGGCCTTGAGGAGTGACCGATGAGGCTTTATTCGCACAAAGACGTCGACAAGCGCGCGCTCAAGGGCGCGCGCATCGCCATCCTCGGCTACGGCAGCCAGGGGCGCGCGCATGCGCTGAACCTGCACGACAGCGGCCTGGACGTCGTTGTCGGTGTGCGCAAGGGGGGCGAGGGCTGGAAGAAGGCGAAGAAGGCGGGCCTGAAGGTCGCCGAGCCCGCCGAGGCGGTCAAGGATGCGGACCTCATCGCGATCCTGATCCCGGACACCGCGCAGAAGGAGTTCTATCAGAGCCTCAAGGGGCACCTGAAGAAAGGCGCGACGCTGCTCTTTGCGCACGGCTTCAACGTGCACTTCAAGCAGATCAAGCCGCGCAAGGACCTGGACGTCGTGCTCATCGCCCCGAAGGGTCCGGGCGATCTCGTGCGCCGTCAGTACCAGGAAGGCGCAGGCGTGCCCTGCCTCATCGCGGTCGCGCAGGATGCGAGCGGCAAGGCGCACGCCAAGGCGCTCGCCTACGCGCACGGCATCGGCGGCACGCGCGGCGGGGTGCTCGAGACCACGTTCGCGGAGGAAACCGAGACCGACCTGTTCGGCGAGCAGGCGGTGCTGTGCGGCGGGGCGACGGAGCTGGTGGTGAAGGGCTTCGAGACGCTGGTCGAGGCCGGCTACCAGCCCGAAGTTGCCTATTACGAGTGCCTGCATGAGCTGAAGCTGATCGTTGATCTTTTGTACGAGGGCGGGCTCGCCAAGATGCACCGCTTCATCAGCGAAACGGCCAAGTACGGCGATCTCACCCGCGGCCCGCGCATCGTGAACGAGCGGGTGAAGAACGAGATGCGCAAGGTGCTCAAGGAAGTGCAGAACGGCAAGTTCGCGCGGCAGTGGATCAAGGAGAACGCCGCCGGCAAGGGCCACTACCAGAAGCTGCTGAACGATGACGTCGATCACCAGATCGAGAAGGTCGGCGCCGCACTGCGCGCGCGCATGCCCTGGCTGCAGGAGAAGCACAGCTGAACGCGAAGTGCGCCGCTGGCGGCGCACCCTCCCCTAACCCTTCAGAAAACCGGAAGTGCCCCATGGTCGCCAATCCCGACCGAGTATTGATCTTCGACACGACGCTGCGCGATGGCGAGCAGTCCCCCGGCTGCAGCATGACCCGGCCCGAGAAGCTGCGGGTCGCGCGCGCGCTCGCCGAGCTCGGCGTGGACGTCATCGAGGCGGGCTTCCCGGCCGCCTCACGCGGGGACTTCGAGAGCGTGCAGGCGGTGGCGCGCGAGGTGCAGGGGCCGATCATCTGCGGGCTGGCGCGCTGCAGTCCGGATGACATCGAGCTCGTCGCCCAGGCGCTCACCGATGCCGCGCACCAGCGTATTCACGTGTTCCTCGCCACGAGCGCCATCCACCGCCAGTACAAGCTCAACATGGCGCAGGAGGAGATCCTGCGGCTGGCGGCGGCCGGTGTCGCACGCGCGCGCGAGCTGTGCGCGGACGTGGAGTTCTCCCCCGAGGACGCCTCGCGCACGGAGCTGGAGTTTCTCGCCCAGGTGGTGGAAGTGGCCATCGCCGCCGGTGCGACCACGGTCAACATTCCCGACACCGTCGGCTACACGGTGCCGGATGAGTTCGCGGAGCTGTTCCGTTACCTGCGCAAAAACGTGCGCGGCATCGAGGGCATTCGTCTCTCGGTGCACTGTCACGATGACTTAGGGATGGCGGTGGCTAACAGCCTCACCGCGGTGGTGGCCGGTGCGCGGCAGATCGAGTGCACCATCAACGGCATCGGCGAGCGCGCCGGCAACTGCTCGCTCGAAGAGGTGGTGATGGCGCTCAAGACGCGCGCCGCGTTCTTCAACGTCGCGACCGGGATCCACACCAACCGTCTGTATCCGACCTCGCGCCTGATCTCCAGCATCACCGGCATGCCGATCCCGCGCAACAAGGCGGTGGTGGGCGAGAACGCCTTCGCACACGAGAGCGGCATCCATCAGCACGGCATGCTCAAGCACTACTCGACCTACGAGATCCTGCGGCCCGAGGATGTGGGGCTGTCGCGCAGCCACCTGGTGCTCGGCAAGCACTCCGGGCGGCACGCGTTCCGCGAGCGCGTGCAGGCGCTCGGTTTTGAGCTTGATGAGCTCGAGTTCAACCGCGTGTTCGAGGAGTTCAAAGCCCTCGCGGACAAGAAGAAGGAACTGTTCGACGGGGACATCGAGGCCTTGGTGCTGCGCGCGGAAGGCTCCGCCAGCGGCCCCTGGCAGCTCACCGAACTCACCACCGAGGCCAAGAGCGGCGCCAGCGCGCGCTCGAGCGTCAGGCTCGAGCACGCCGACGGGCGCCGCGTCGAGCGCACCGCGGCCGGGGATGGGCCGGTGGATGCGGCTTTCAAGGCCATCGAGGCGGCGACCGGGATCGCGGTGGTGCTGCGCAAGTTCGAGGTGCACGCGGTGAGTGAGGGCGAGGATGCGCAGGGCGAGGCACGCGTGTACGTGGAGTACAATCAGCGCACCTACCGGGGCGCGAGCGTGAGCACCAATATCATCGAGTCGGCGACGCGCGCGTTCCT
>DATHLO010000206.1:0-12113 GCA_035488075.1 Steroidobacteraceae bacterium
TGGGTGCGGCCTACTATCTGGCGAGCGAGCACGGTTTCACGAACGTCGCGGTCCTCGAAAAAGGCTGGATCGGCGGCGGCAACACCGGCCGCAACACGACGATCATCCGCTCGAACTATCTGTTCGATGAGAGCGCTGCGCTTTACGATCACGCGCTGCGCCTGTGGGAAGATCTCTCCCAGGCCCTCAACTACAACGTCATGTTCTCGCCGCGCGGGGTCATGATGCTGGCGCACACCGTGCACGATGCGCAGGTGTTCAAGCGTCACGTGTACGCCAATCGCGCCGCCGGGGTCGACAACGAGTGGCTGACCCCGCAGGAGGCCAAGGCCTTCTGCCCGCCGCTGAACATTGGCGACATCCGCTACCCGGTGCTCGGCGCGGCGCTGCAGCGCCGCGGCGGCACCGCGCGCCACGATGCCGTCGCCTGGGGTTATGCGCGTGTCGCCGATGCACTCGGGGTCGATATCATCGAGAACTGCGAGGTGACCGGCTTCCTGCGCGCGGACGACGGCCGCGTGGCGGGCGTGGCGACGACGCGCGGCACGATCCGGGCCGCGCGCATCGGGGTCTCCGCCGCGGGCCACTCGAGCGTGGTGCTGGGGATGGCGGGCGTGGAGCTGCCGCTCGAGAGCTACCCCCTGCAGGCGCTGGTATCCGAGCCCATCAAGCCCATTTTTCCCTGCGTGGTCATGTCCAACACCATCCACGCCTACATCAGCCAGTCGGACAAGGGCGAACTCGTGATCGGCGCCGGCACCGATGCCTACACGTCCTACACGCAGCGCGGCGCTCTGCACATCACCAGTCACGCGCTCGAAGCGATCTGTGAGCTCTTTCCCATGTTTCGCCGGCTGAAGATGCTGCGCAGCTGGGGTGGAATCGTGGACGTCACCCCGGATCGCTCGCCCATCATCGGTAAGACGCCCGTGCCCGGGCTGTACGTGAACTGCGGCTGGGGCACCGGGGGCTTCAAGGCAACCCCGGGGGCGGCGCACGTGCTCGCCTGGACCATAGCGCGCGATGAGCCGCACCCGATCAACGCGCCCTTCACGCTCGAGCGCTTCCGCGACGGCAACCTCATCGACGAGGCCGCCGCCGCCGCGGTCGCGCACTAGGGGCACGCTCGCATGCTGCTCATCGACTGTCCCTACTGCGGCGAGCGACCGGAGCCGGAGTTCGTCTACGGCGGTGAGGCGCACATTGCGCGGCCAGCACAACCGAGTGCCGTGAGCGCGCAGGCGTGGGCCGACTATCTGTACCGCCGCGACAATACCCGCGGCGTACACGCCGAGCGCTGGCGCCACACCCACGGCTGCGGTCGCTTCTTCAACGCGCTGCGCGACAGCACGACCGATTTCTTCCTCACCACCTACAAAGTGGGCGAACCGCGCCCGACAATGCCCGCCGGGGAGCCGCGGTGAACTCGGCCCTGCGCACCGCCTCCGGCGGCCACATCGACCGCACGCACGTGGTGCACTTCAGCTTCGACGGGCGCGGCTATTCGGGTTTTGCCGGGGACACCCTGGCCGCGGCGCTGCTCGCCAATGGCGTGCACCTCATGGGCCGTTCGTTCAAGTATCACCGGCCGCGCGGGGTGCTGGCCGCCGGCGCCGAGGAACCCAATGCGCTCGTGACCGTGCGGCGGGACGCGGCCCGCTACACCCCGAACCTGCGTGCCACCCAGGTGGAGCTGTACGAGGGTCTGGAAGCGCACAGCCAGAACCGCTGGCCGACTCTGGCCTTCGATGTCGGCGCCCTCAACGACTTCTTGGCGCCCTTCATCCCGGTCGGTTTCTACTACAAGACCTTCATGTGGCCACGGCGCGCGTGGTACGCGCTCTACGAGCCGCGCATTCGCGCCGCCGCAGGCCTCGGCCGCTCGCCCGAGCTGCCCGACCCGGATCGCTACGCGACCCGCTTCGCGCACTGCGACGTACTCGTCGTCGGCGCAGGTCCCGCGGGACTTGCGGCCGCAGCGGCTGCGGCGGCGGCCGGCGCCCGCGTCGTCGTGTGCGATGAGCAGCCGCAGGCCGGCGGCTCGCTGCTTGATGACGCGGACACGGCGCCCGGCCTCATCGAGGGCCGGCCGGGTTCGCACTGGCTGCGCGCGACGCTCACCGCCTTGCGTGCGAATGCGCGCGTGACGCTGCTCGCGCGCACGACCGCCTTTGGTTATTTCCCGCACAACCTCGTCGCGCTCAACGAGCGACTCACCGATCACCTTCCCGAGCCCCCTGTCGACACCCCGCGCGAGCGGCAGTGGCAGGTGCGGGCGCGGGAGGTGGTTCTGGCCGCCGGTGCGATCGAGCGGCCGCTGGTATTCGCGGGCAACGATCGACCCGGGATCATGCTCGCGGGGGCGGCGCGTACCTGGCTCAACCGCTTTGGCGTGCTGCCCGGAACGCGCGCAGTACTCGTGACCGCCTGTGACGAGGCTTACGGGGCGGCGCTCGAGCTGCAGGCAGCGGGCGTCTTCGTCGCCTGCATCGCCGACACGCGCGAGGCGAGCCCCTGCAGCGAGCGGGCGCGCGCCGCGGGGATTCCGGTACTGCACGCGGCGTGTGTACTGGGCACCCAGGGCCGCCGACGCGTCACTGCGATTGAACTGGCGAGCCTTGCCGGTGGGCAGCTCAGTCAGGCGCAGACCCAGCCATGCGACCTGGTACTCATGTCCGGTGGCTACACCCCGAGCGTGCACCTGCACTCGCAGGCGCGCGGCAAACTCACCTGGTGCGAGAGCCTGCAGGCGTTCATCCCCGGCGCCGCCGCCGAGCGCACGCGCAGCGCCGGCGCCTGCCGCGGCGTGTTCGAGCTGAGCGCCGTCGTCAGCGACGGCGCCGCTGCCGGTGCGGCGGCCGCGCGCGAGGCGCTCGATCCGGCGCGCACCGGCGTTGATCCGGCCGGCGCTTCGCGCCCCCCAGCCCCTGCGCCGCGCGCGCCCGTCGCTGGCGACAGCGGTTTTGTGGGCGCACTGCCGCGCACGGCGCAGACGCGCGGGCGCGCCTTCGTCGACTGGCAGAACGATGTCACGGCCAAGGACCTCGCCCTCGCGCTGCGCGAGGGCTTCCGCTCGATCGAACACGTGAAGCGCTACACCACGACCGGCATGGCGACCGATCAGGGCAAGACTTCCAACCTGAACGCGCTCGGCATCGTCGCGCGCGCGCTCGGTAAGCCGCTGCCGGAGGTGGGGCTCACCACCTTCCGCATGCCTTACACCCCGGTGACCTTCGGCGCTTATGCCGGTATGGCACGCGGGGAACTGTTCGATCCGATCCGCCGAACACCGATGTACCCCTGGGCGGCCGCCCAGGGGGCGGTGTTCGAGGACGTCGGCCTGTGGCAGCGCGCGCGCTACTTCCCGCGCGCGGGCGAGGACATGCACGCGGCCGTGGCGCGCGAGTGCTGCGCCACGCGCACCAACTGTGGCCTGTTCGATGCATCCACCCTCGGCAAGATCGAGGTCGTGGGTGAGGACGCGGTCACGTTCATGAACCGCCTGTACGTGAATGCGTGGACGAACCTCGCCGTCGGGCGCTGCCGTTACGGGGTGCTGCTGCGCGATGACGGCTTCATCTACGACGACGGCGTCGTGGCGCGCATCAGTGAGGATTGCTTCCACGTGACCACCACCACCGGCGGGGCGCCGCGCGTGCTCGCGCTCATGGAGGACTACCTGCAGACCGAGTGGTCGCAGCTCAAGGTGTGGCTCACCTCGACCACCGAGCAGTGGGCGGTGATCGCCGTACAGGGCCCGCGCGCGCGCGAGGTGCTCGCGGGCCTCGTCGACGTCGACATCAGCGCCAGTGCCTTCCCGCACATGAGCGTCGCGCTCGGGCACGTCTGCGGTGTGCCGATGCGCCTGTTTCGCGTGAGCTTCACCGGGGAGCTGGGCTTTGAGGTGAACGTGCCGGCCGATTTTGGCAGCGCGGTGTGGGAAGCCGTGTGGGACCGGGGACGCGCCTGCGGCATGCAGCCCTACGGCACCGAGACCATGCATGTGCTGCGCGCCGAGAAGGGTTACATCATCGTCGGCCAGGATACCGACGGCACGGTCACCCCCGAGGATGCGGGGCTAGCGTGGGCGATCGGGAAGAACAAGCCAGACTTCGTCGGCAAGCGCTCACTCGAGCGTCCCGCCATGAGCTCCCCGCAGCGCCGTCAGCTCGTCGGCCTGCTCACTGAAGACCCGCAGACGGTGCTCGCGGAGGGCACGCAGGTGATGGCCGAGGCCGCCAGCCCTGTGCCCACCCGCCCGCTCGGACACGTCACTTCCGCTTACTACAGCGCGACTCTCGGGCGCTCCATTGCGATGGGCTTGCTCGCCGGCGGCCGCGCACGGCTGGGCCAGAGGCTGTACGTACCCACAAGCGCCGGTGAGATTGCCGTCAAGGTCGCCTCGCCGGTCTTCTATGACCCCACGGGAGCGCGCATCAATGCCTGACTTGAGCGCGGCACGGCAGGGCCCGCCGCTGACGGAAACGCCGTGGCTGCGCTCGCTGCCGAGCGCCTGCCGCTGGGTGCTGCGCGGCGACGAGGCGGTGCGCAGCGCAGCCGCCGATGCGCTCGGGGTGATGCTGCCCGCGGCGGCGTGCCGCGCGGGGCTCAGCGGCGAGCGCGCGGCGCTGTGGCTCGGCCCCGACGAGTGGCTGCTGATTGCGCCCCTCGCGCAGTCGGCTCTTGCGCAGCGCATCGAGCGCGCGCTCGCGGGGCTGCCGCACTCGCTCGTCGATGTAAGCCACCGGCAGGTTGCGCTGTTGCTGGAGGGCGCGCACGCCGCGACGCTGCTCGCGAGCGGCTGTGCGCTCGATCTGGATGTGGCGGCGTTTCCCGTCGGCATGTGCACGCGCACGATGCTCTCCAAGGCCGAAGTGCTGCTGTGGCGTACCGGCGCGGTGAGCTTCCGCCTCGAGGTGTGGCGCTCGTTTGCCCCCTACGTCACGCAGTTCCTGGGCGAGGCCGCCCGCGGGATCATTTAGACAAGGCATTGTCGCAATTGGAGTCCCCGGGTGGGTGCTGCCCGCTACACTTGCGGTGGCGGCGCCTGTGGCTCCTCGCCTGTTGCGGAGTAAAGACTCGTGAAGACGCATGTTCGGGTCCTGGTCATCGGCGGCGGCGTGGTCGGCGTCAGCACGCTCTATCACCTCACCAAAAAGGGCTGGCAGGACGTCGCCCTGATCGAGCGCACCGAGCTCACCGCAGGCTCCACCTGGCACGCCGCGGGGCTGCTGCCGCTGTTCAACATGAGCTACACGGTCGGGCAGCTGCACAAGTACTCGGTCGACCTCTACAAGCGCCTGCCGGCGGAGACCGGGCAGGACGTCAGCTTTCACGTCTCGGGAAACCTGCGCCTGGCGACCTGCAAGGAGCGCATGGATGAGTACCAAAAGTACTGCGGCACGGCCAACACCATCGGCGTGCCCTTCGAGGTCATCTCGCCCAAGCGCGTGAAGGAGCTGTGGCCGCTCATGGAACTCGGCGGCAGCGCCGACACGCCGGCGATCATCGGCGCGCTTTACCATCCGGATGACGGCCACATCGCGCCGGCCGATCTCACCATGGCGCTGCGCAAGGGCGCCCGCAGCGGCGGGGCGGAGATCTACGAGCACACCGAGGCACAGGCGATCGAGCGCACGGGGGCGGGCGAGTGGCGCGTGCGCACGACCAAGGGCGAGATCGTGGCCGAGCACCTGGTGTTTGCCACCGGCAACTACGCCCGCCAGAGCGGCAAGCTCATCGGGCTGAACGTGCCGGCGATCCCGGTGGAGCACCAGTACATCGTCTACGACGAGTCCCCGGAGCTTAAGTCCTATCGGCAGGCAGGCGGACGCGAGCTCGCGGTGCTGCGCGAGTCTGATCAGTCCTACTACCTGCGCGAGGAGCGCCTGGGGTGGATCCTGGGGCCGTACGAAAATGGCGCGCCGGCGCGCTTTGCGGACGGCGTGCCCGACTGGTTCGGGCGCAGCCTCTTCCCCGGGGACCTCGATCGGCTGATGCCGCACGTCGAGGCGGCCGTGCGCCGCGTGCCGGCGCTTGAGAACTGCGGCATCAAGGACATCGTCAACGGCCCGATCTCCTACACCCCCGACGGCAGTCCGCTCATCGGGCCCGCCTGGGGCGTGCGTAACGTGTGGCTGAATGAGGGGCACAGCTTCGGCATCACCGCCGCCGGGGGTTCCGGGTGGCAGCTGGCGGAATGGATCACCGAGGGTGAGCCGGGCATCGACATGCTGGCGGTGGATCCGCGGCGTTTCGGCGCCTACACCGGCAAGCGCTACGTGGTGAAGAAAAACGAGGAAACCTACCGCAACGTGTTCACCGTGCACTTCCCGGACGAGGAGCGCGCCGCTGCGCGCCCGGCGAAGACGAGCCCGGTGTACGACAAGCTCGATGCGCGCGGCGCGGTCTGGGGCCAGCGCTACGGCTGGGAGCGCGCCAACTGGTTCGCCCCGCAAGGGGTGGAGCGCAAGGACCACTGGAGCTTCCGGCGCAGCAACTACTTCGCGCACGTCGGCAACGAAGTGCGGCTGATGCGCGAGCGGGTCGGCCTCATCGACCTCACCCCCTTCACCAAGCACGAAGTGACCGGCCCGGCAGCGGAGGCCTGGCTCGATACTCTGGTCGCCAACAAGGTGCCGAGCAAGCTCGGGCGCATGGCGCTCTCGCACGCCCTCACGCGCCACGGCGGCATCCGCTCGGAGTTCACCATCACCAAGATCGCGGACGAGCACTTCTACGTGGTGAGCGCGGGCGCGGCCGAGCGCTACGACGGGGATTATCTGCAGAAGGCGCTGCCGCCGGATGGCTCCGTCGCCTTGCGCAACATCACCAACACCCGCGGCTGCTTCGTGCTCGCGGGACCCAAGTCGCGCGCGGTGCTCACGCAGCTGACCGACACACCGCTCGACAACGATGCCTTCCCCTGGCTTACGGCGCAGACGATCGAGGCGGCGCTCGCGGTGGATGTGTACGCGCTGCGCGTGAACTTCGTCGGCGCGCTGGGCTGGGAGCTGCACTTTCCCATCGAATACGCCCACAACCTGTTCGACGCGCTGTTCGAGGCGGGGGCAAAACACGGCATCGGCATGGTCGGCATGCGCGCGATGGAATCACTGCGGATGGAGAAGTCCTACCGCATGTGGGGCAGTGATATGACGCCCGACTACACCCCCTTCGAGGCGAGCCTCGATCGCTTCGTGCGCATGAAGAAGGGCACGTTCATCGGCAAGGAGGCGCTCGAACGGCAGCTGGCGGCGGGCGTGCCGAACCGCTTCGTCACCCTCGAGGTGCACGGCGTGACCGATGCCGACCCGCTCGGCAACGAGCCACTGTTCGACAAGAGCGGCCGCATGATCGGCCGCGCCACCTCCGGCTACTACGGCCACCATATCCAGAAGAGTCTGGCGATCGGCTACGTCAAGGCGGAGTTGGGGGAAACCGGCACGCCGCTTTCGATCCAGATCCTGGGCGAGCTGAAGCAGGCGACCGTGCTGCGCGAGTCCCCGTACGATCCGGAGAACCTCGACCTGAAGTCGTAAGAGCGCCCGCAGCCTCGCTTGGGCCGCGCTCTTCAGGCAAACACGAGCAGCGCGCCACCGAAGACTGCCAGTCCGATCACGAGTGCGATCACGCAGTAGCCCATGATGTCCTTGATGCCGAGCCGCGCGATGGCGAGGATCGGCAGCGCCCAGAACGGCTGGATCATGTTGGCGGTCTGCTCGCCCATCGCGGTCGCCATGGCCGTGAGTGCCGGATTCACGTGCAGCTTCACGGCCGCGGGCACCATGAACGGGCCCTGCACCGCCCAGTGACCGCCGCCGGAAGGCACGAACAGACTGATGATGTTCGAGGAAATGAACGACCAGAACGGCAGGGTGTGGGCGGTCGAGAAATCCACGAACCGCGCCGCGATCAGGGCCGCGAGCCCGGTGCCGGTCATGATCCCCATGATGCCCCCGTAGAGGGGGAACTGCAGCAGGATGGGCCCGACCGTGCGCGCGCTCGTCTCGAAGGCGCGCACGTAGCGGATGGGGCGCCAGTGAAACAGCAGCCCCAGCATCAGCACGATGAAGATGAAACCGTTGATATCCAGGTGAAAGCCCTTCTGGCCGATGGTGTGCACCTCATAGTAGGCGCCCATCAGCACCAGGAGCAGGCTCAGGGACCAGGCGTCCTCGAGCCGCGTGGCGAAGGTGCGCGGCCGTGCCGGTGGCGTGCCCTCCTCGTCCTGCGCAATCAGGGCGGCCCGGTCGACGCGCTTCATCTCCCGGACGTGCGGCCCCATGAAACGCAGCGCGAGCGGGATCAGGATGAGCAGCAGTACCACCGGCACGAGGTTGTAGGCGGTGAGGATGGTCTGATCAAACCCAGCCACCTGGCCGGTGACCTTCTCCACGATGTTCAGGGCGCTGCCCGGCGTTGCGGTCGCGAGCGCGATCGAGCTCGACAGTCCCGAAGCCCAAACCATGAAGCCCATGTAAGCGGCGGCGACCAGGAAGCTGAAGTCGACGTCCTCGAGGCGCTTGGCGATCTCGCGCGCCACGAGCGCCCCCACCACGAGCCCGAACCCCCAGTTGAGCCAGGAGCCGAGCGCGGCGGCGAGAAAGACCGTGATGGCAGCGCCGGTCTGTCCTGCGGGCACGGCGGCGAGGCGGCGCAGGAGCTTCTTCACCAGCGGCGCGGCGGCCAGCGTCACGCCCGTCACCAGCACCAGCGCCATCTGCAGGGCAAAGGCGAGGATCTCCCAGATGCCCTTGTACCAGGCATCGATCACCTGCCCCGGAGCGCTCGCAGTCCAGATGAGCGCCGCGGCCACCGTGATGAAGGTGAGGACGACGGCGTACAGGTAGGGGTTGGGGATGTAGCGCTCGGCGTAGCGCACGCACCACCGGGTCAGCTGGCGCAGCATGGCGCGGCTCCTTCTTTTTTGTGAAAACCCGACCGGGTTCGTCGGCCCGCGTGATTGTAAGGCCTGCGGTTCACGCGGATCACCGCGCGGTCGATGTTAATCCCGCAGGTGGCCACGCTGCAGCCACTCACCGTGACCCTGCCGGTACACGAAGTCGATTCAGTAACCGCAGCGACGCTGCGGGCGCGCTTAAGCGCCCGCAGCCTTGCGACTGAGCGGTGGCGCGCCGGCGGTCCCGATCGCCCAGGCGCGCAGCAGCTCCAGCTGCAGGCGCAGCTGCTCGATCTGCCGCTCGGCGGGCCAGTCACCCGCATTGGCGACCGCGCCGGCGGTGAGTCCGTTGATGAAGGTCACGAGCGAGCGCAGCACCTGCTCGCGCGTCAGCGGCGGCCACTGCGACCACTCCGACCAGCATTGCGCGAGACAACGCTCGAAGAGGCGCAGGTACTCGCGGTGCACCCACGTATTGATGCGTTTTAAGCGCTTGTCCGTGCTCACCTGGCCCCAGAACGTGGTCCAGAACGCGCACTCGGTGCGGCGCTGCTCATCCACCGGGAGCGCTTCGGTCAGCAGCGTCAGCAGGTCCGGCCGCGCCCCGACCGCGCCCGGTTGCGTGAGGCGCTCATCGATGCGCCGTAGGATCAGCCGCAGGGCCGCGATGATGATCTCCTGCTTGCTGTCGAAATAGTGCGCCAGCATCCCGGTCGTGTAACCCGCGCCGCGCGCAATGCGCACCATGCTCGCCTTCTCAAAGCCGTGTTCGGCGACGACGCGGCAGGCGACGAGTGCAATCTCGTCGCGGCGCTTGTCGTGGTCCACGATCTTCGGCATAGGTGAATGGTACTGAAGATCAGCCGCCCGGCGCAGGTGCGGAGGTGCCCGGTTCCAGTCCAGCGTCCGCCCGCGCTGCGCGGCGCTGCTCCTCGGGCAGGTCGAATGAGCGGTACGCCCACAGGTACACCCCCGCCGAGACCGGCAGGCCAATCAGCATGGCGATGTCGGCACCACCCAGGGCCTGGGCGATGGGTCCGCGCCATTCGTCGGTGCTGAAGAACGGAATCATCGCCGCGAACCCCACCGCGTAGGCGAGGAGGCCGCGCCAGTTCCAGCGTCCGTACATACCGTGGGGATTGAAGATCTCGCGAATCGAGTAGTGACCCTTGCGCACGACGTAGAAGTCGATCAGGTTAATCGCCGTCCAGGGCGTGAAGAGGTAGAGCAGCACCGCCAGCAAATCCGCGAAGCGGCTGCCGAAGCTGCTCGAGGACGCCAGCGCGATCGCCGTGCTCGCGACGAAGGCCACCGCCAGACTCGCCAGGCGCTTGCGCACCGTGCTTTTGAGCGGCTTCAGCGTGTCCGCCACGCTCAGCAGCGTCAGCGAGGCGCCGTAGAAATTCAGCGTCGAGATCGTAACGAGCCCGAGGAGCGCGCCGATCAGCAGCACCGTGCCGAAGCCCGGATAGATGCGATCGGCGGCAAACTGCATCGCGGCGGCGACGTCGAGTTTGGGGGCCGCGGCCGCCGCCAGCGTGCCGACCAGCATCATCCAGGCGCCACCGATCAGGGCACCAAGGTAGGTCCACCAGAAAGACTCGCGCACACTCACGTCCCGCGGCAGGTAGCGCGAGTAGTCCGAGACGTAGATCGACCAGCTCAGCTGGTAGGAGGCGGCGGCAAAGAGCTGCGTGAGAAAAGGCACGCCGCGAAAGCCGGCCGGATCCCACTGCGGCGCGGGAAAGCGCAGCCAAAACACCGCACCAACGGAAAACACCGTGAGAATCACGATCATGAGAGCCGCGAGGATGCGCTGCGCCAGATGGATCTTGTCGTACCCGATGGCGGCGATCGCCACCGCCAGCAGCGCAAACACCGTGAGCACGGTCGGCGAAGTTGCGGCAATCCAGGGCTCAAGCTGATGGATCGCCTGTCCGGCGAGCACTTGGTTGAAGGCGTTGTAGCCGACGTAGGACACCAGTGCCACCGCCCACACGAGCAGCGCGCCGGTGTAGCCGAACTGGGGCCGCGACTGGATCATCTGCGGCAGGCCCAGCTGCGGCCCCTGGGTGGAGTGGAAGGCCATAAAAAAGGTGCCCAGCAGGCACCCGAGGATCACGGCCACCGCCGTCCAGAGCAGGTTGCCCCCAAGTGCGATGCCGAGTACGCCCACCGCCACGGTCGCGAGGTGAGCATCGCCAGCGAACCATACCGGCCAGAGGTGCCAGACCTTGCCGTGTCGCTCGGCGAGGGGCACGTAGTCGATCGAACGCGATTCGATGAGCTTCGCCATGAGCCTCGAAGGCGGCGCCTGTTATTTCATTATGCTCTCAACATTACCGGAAACCGGCCGCTGACGGGCAGCGAACTGCCCGAGCTACGCTGCCCTGGCCGGAGAGGAAGGAAGACGGGAAGATCGAGCGCTAAGCGTCAGCGCTATCCGCCGGTAAGCGCGATGAACTCAGGATGCTCACGCAGGGGGGTGAGATCCGGATCGCGCCGCATCCAGGCGAAGTTCAGCTGCCCCTTGCCCACGGCCTGACGCAGCACCTCTATGGCGCGCGGCAGTTGACCCAGGCGCGCATACAGACACGCGCAGTTGTACAGCATCATCGGGTCGTCGGGATTGATCTCGAGAGCTTTGGCGCCCTCGAGCAAAGCCTCGTCCTTGCGATCCCGCTCCGCGAGGGTGACCGCATAGAACATCCTCATGCGCGCATCGTCCGGACTTTGCAGCAGGTAGTTCGGCAATCGCTCCAGCATCCGGTCACGGGCCGCGACGGCTTCCTCTTTGCGTCCGAGTTCATCGCAGGTCATCGCCAGGTCCGCGTAGCCGGAAACAAACGAGGGTTTCAGCTCCGTGACCCGCTGGAACAGATCGTGAGCCAGCTCGAATTCACCGTTGGTGAAATGAATGCGGCCGAGCGTCCAGTGCGCGATGAAATCGGAGGGGTCCAGTTCGATCGCCTTGCGGCTCGAGGCGCTCGCCTCTTTTAGCTTTCCCCAGATGAAGTAGGACAAGCCCATCGCGGTATAGGCTTCGGGGAGGTTGCCGTCGTACATCAACGCCTTGAAGCTCAGCTCCTGCGCCTGGTTGCGGTACTTCTCGTCGCGGGAGAAGTACTGATACATCTGCCCGTAGGCGCTCGAACAGGCGGCATACGCGGCCGCGTAGCGCGGATCAAGTTCAATAGCCTTCTCGAACAGT
>DATHLO010000207.1:0-2883 GCA_035488075.1 Steroidobacteraceae bacterium
GCGGCGGGGGTTGGGTGACGCACGCGCTCAGCACGAGCGCGCCGCTCAGAAGAGCCCCGGTGAGCACGGCGCGGAAAATCGTTTGGCTGCGGTTCATGTTCGAATGAATTCCTGCTGAAAGTGTGAGCGCACTAAGCTTCCAAAAACGCCAGCGGCGCAGCCACGTTGACGTGTTAAACCTGCGACGTAGCTGCCGATTTGACGCCGCTAGCGGCGGGCAAGTTCCTGTGCTAGATCGGGGCAGTGCACACCGGCACAAGCCCCGCCCGGGCACCAAAAATTGTCAGCAATTGTGACCGTGCGGAACGCGTGCAGCCACGCCACGCGGATCTTAGCGCCTCAGGCGGGCGTCTGCGCCATGAGCGCCGACACGCGCTCCAGATCTGCGAGCGTGTTCACGTCCGGGCCCGGACGCTCGATCGCATCGGCGACCTGGATCAGCAGGCCGTGCTCAAGCGCGCGCAGCTGTTCGAGCTTCTCGCGCACCTCAAGCTTACCGAGCGGCAGCTGCGCCAGGCGCAGCAGTGCGCCGACCCGATAGGCGTACAGGCCGATGTGACGCCGGGCGCCGGCAAAATCGCGCTGGCTGACCAGCCCGGCGGGGGCACCGTCGCGGCTCCAGGGAATCGGTGCGCGACTGAAGTACAGCGCCCTCCCCGTAGCATCGCTCACGACCTTGACGGCGTTCGGGTCGAGGAACTCGCTCAGTGAGTCGATCGCAGTAGCGAGCGTTCCGAGGTCGGCGTGTGGATGCACCTCCATCAGTGCGCCGACCTGACGGATAAGCGCGGCCGGAATCAACGGCTCGTCGCCTTGCACGTTGACGACGATCTCCTCCTCACCCCAACCATGCGAGCGCGCCACTTCCGCGATCCGATCGGTGCCGGAGGCGTGCGCGCGAGCGGTCATTTGCGCGGGCGCGCCGAAAGAGTGCGCGGCGCTGATGATGAGATCGTCGTCGGTGGCGATTAAGACGCTAGAAGCCCCGGAGAGGCAGGCACGCTCATAGACCCATTGCACCATCGGCTTGCCGGCGATCTCGCGCAGCGCCTTGCCCGGCAGGCGCGAGGAGGCGTAGCGCGCTGGAATTACGACCCGGAACACGCTGAGGTTCTAACGGTCGAGGAGCGGATCATCCGCTGCCAGCTGACGGGCTTCTTCCTCCAGCATGACCGGCACCGCGTCGCGTATCGAGTAGGCGAGGCGGTCCGTGCGGCACACGAGCAGCTGCGCCTCGCGCTGGTATTTGAGCGTGCCCTTGCACACCGGGCAGGCGAGAATCTCAAGCAGACTGGCATCCATTGACTAACTCCCGGGCGAGGCTGGGTCGCCGATCTTCGCGCCCACGCGCGCCATGAGCACTCGGCCATCGTCGTCGCTGAATCGTGCGACGACCGGCACGTACCACAGGCGTGCATCCGCAAAACCACGGCATTTTACGGCATCCTTCTCGGTCATGAGCACTGGCAGCTGGTCGCCGAAGGCAAGATCACTGCGCGAGAAGGCGTGGTGATCGGGAAACGGGTGCTCGATCAGCTCCAATCCCTGCGCGCGCAGCTCGCGGAAGAAGCGCGCAGGGTTGCCAATGCCGGCCACGGCATGTACGGGTGCGCCGCGCCAGGCGGACAGCGCCCGGGGAGCCTCGCCGGCATCGAGCCGCAGGGCGTTGCTGGCGATGAGATCCATGCGCAGCAGCCCCGCATCCGCGCCGAGCGCCGCGAGGGAGGGATGCTCTGGCGCGCCGTTAACGACCAGCAGATCCGCGTGCGCCAGGCGCGCGACCGGCTCGCGCAACGGGCCCGCCGGCAGCAGGCTTCCATTGCCAAAGCCGCGTGCGCCATCCACCACCACGATCTCGCAGTCGCGCGCGAGGCGCAGGTGCTGCAGGCCATCATCGCAGACGATCACCTGGGCACCGAGGCGCACGAGCAGCCGCGCCCCCGCGGCCCGGTTACGGGCGACCACGGTCCGGCAGCCGCTGCGCCGCGCGAGCAACAGCGGCTCGTCGCCCACCTCGCGCCAGTCGGCGCCCGGGCGCACCTCCTGGGGGGCACCCTCACGACCGCCGTAGCCGCGCGACAGGATCCCCACTTCAAAGCCAGCGCCACGCAGCCGTTCCGCGAGCCACAGGGTGAGCGGCGTCTTGCCGGTGCCGCCGACGGTGAGATTGCCGACGATGATGAGCGGACAGGCGGCGCGCTCGGTGCGCCGCCAGCCCTGCGCATAGGCGCGCCGGCGCAGCGCAAGCAGCCCCCCATACAGCCAGCTCAGCGGCTGCAGCAGCGCGGGTCGCGCAGATGAGCCGTACCAGCGCGCGGTGAGCCATTGCCGCATCGGGACGCCTCAGTCGGAGAACTGCAGCCGATGCAGCTGCGCGTATAGACCGCCGATGGCGAGTAATTCTTTATGTGTGCCCATCTCGGCGATCCGTCCGGCGTCGAGTACGATGATGCGGTCGGCCTGCTCCACAGTCGAGAGGCGGTGGGCGATGATGAATGTGGTGCGGTTGCGCACGAGCTGCGCAAGCGCCGCCTGGATGTGCCGCTCGGCCTCGGTGTCGAGCGCGGACGTTGCCTCATCGAGAATCAGGATCGGCGCATCCTTCAGCAGCGCCCGCGCAATCGAGATGCGCTGACGCTGCCCGCCCGAGAGCAGCATGCCACGATCGCCCACGAGCGCATCGAGACCCTGCGGCTGGCTGCGCACGAATTCGAGGATGTGCGCCGCTTCGGCCGCTCGCTCGATGGCAGCATCGGGCACGGCGCGGCCGAAGGCGATGTTGTTGCGGATGGTGTCATCAAAGAGCACCACCTCCTGGCTCACGACCGCGATCTGGTCGCGCAAATTGCTGAGGCGATAATTGCGTACGTCGTGTCCGTCGAT
>DATHLO010000208.1:0-2368 GCA_035488075.1 Steroidobacteraceae bacterium
GCACGAAGGCGTCAAACAGCGTGCGTCCGGGGAAGCGCGTGCGCGTGAGCACCCAGGCGGCCAGCACCGCCAGGGGCAGACTGAAGCAAACACTGCGCGCGGCCACGTTCAGACTCAGCCCCAAGGCCTCGAGCTCCGCAGGTCCGAGCAGGGCATTCATCGCAGGCTGGGTGCGCGCGGCGTGTCGATCACCGGCGCAACTGTCGCACGGGCCGGCCCCCGCCGGCCACTCCCGGAAAGTACCTGTCTGGGTGTTACGCGACCAGGGCAGTTCGCAGCGCCGCGAGCGATGCTTGCGGCAGTGCGGGAGCGTAGGCGGCGAGTCCCTTCTGCTCCAGCCAGGCACGATTGAACAGGCGCGATTGGTATTTCGCGCCGCTGTCGCACAGCACGGTGACGATCGTGTGCCCGGGACCCATCTCGCGCGCGACGCGCACGGCGGCGGCGACGTTGATCCCACTCGTGCTGCCAAGAAACAGGCCTTCCTCGATCAGCAGCCGGTAGACGAAGTGCACCGTCTCGGCATCCTCCACGTGCACCGCCTGATCAATCGGCGCGTCCTTGAGATTCGCGGTGATGCGGCCGATGCCGATACCTTCCGTGATGGAGCCCGTGCCGGTGGGTTGCAGCGTGCCGCTGCGCACGTAAGCGTACAGGCTGCTGCCCGGGGGGTCGGCGAGCACGCAGCGCACGCCTGCGCGCCGTGACTTGAGAAACTGCGCGACACCGGCAAATGTGCCGCCCGTGCCACACGCGGCCACGAAGGCATCCACGCCGCCGCGGGTCTGCTCCCAGATCTCCGGCCCGGTGGTGTGAAAATGCGCGTCGCGGTTGGCCGTATTGTCGAACTGATTCGACCAGATGGCATCCGGCAGCACGGCGGCCAGACGCTGGGCGACCTTCTGGTACTGGTTGGGATTGCTGTACGGCACGGCCGCAACCTGGTGAACCTCCGCGCCCAACATCTCCAGCAGGCGGTATTTCTCCGCGGACTGATTGTCCGGCATGACGATGACGCAGCGGTAGCCGCCGGCGTTGCACACGTGCGCAAGGCCTATGCCGGTGTTACCGGCGGTGCCCTCGACGACTGTGCCGCCCGGGCGCAGCTCGCCGCGTTCGGCGGCGCGCTGCACGATGGCGCCGGCGGCGCGATCCTTGACCGAGCCGCCCGGATTCATGAACTCCGCCTTGCCGAGGATCTCGCAGCCGGTCTCCTCACTCAGGCGCCGCAGACGGATGAGCGGCGTATTACCGATGGCGCCGACGAAACCGCTTACGCCGCTCATGCCAGGACTGCGGCCGCGCTGCTCGGCTGCGCGAGCAAGGTGAGTGCGTCCGCGGCGGCCACGGCGGCGACCGCGCCGACGATGAGCAGCGCCGGCGGCTGCACCTGCTGCGCGCGGGCGAGGGCGACGATATCCGCGAGCGTGCCGCGCAGGATGCGCTGCTGCGGCAGCGTGGCGCGCTCGATGATCGCCACCGGATGCGCGGCCTGCGCGCCGGCGGCGCGCAGACGCGTCACGATGCTCGGCAACTGCGCGACGCCCATGTAGAAGACGACCGTGTGCTGCGGGTTGGCGAAGAAGTGCCAGTCGGGCGCAGCGTCCGTGTGTGCGTGCCCGGTGACGAACGTGACGCTCTGGGCGAGGCGGCGGTGCGTGAGCGGCAGGCCGCTCGTGGCCGCCGCACCGAGCGCGGCCGTGATACCCGGCACGACGGTGTAGGGGATGCCGTGCGCCTGCAGCACCTCAAGTTCCTCGCCGCCGCGGCCGAAGACGAACGGATCCCCGCCCTTCAGGCGCGCCACGCGCTTGCCGCGGGTGGCGAGGTCGACGAGCAGTGCATGGATGCGCTCTTGCTGGCCGCGCTCACCGGACTCCTTGCCGACGAAGATACGCTGCGCATCGCGCCGCGCGCGCTCGAGCACCGCCTCACTCACCAGGCGGTCATAGAGGATCACGTCTGCCTGCTGCAGCAGCTGCAGCGCCCGCAGGGTGAGCAGATCCGGGTCGCCCGGGCCGGCGCCGATCAGGTACACCTCCCCGAGGGCGGCGCCGTCTGCCGTCGACGGGGTTGTGAGCTGCGCGGCGCGCAGCTCGCGGCCCAGGGCCACCGCAGCCGCCTCCTCTTGGCCCGCCAGCACCTGCGTGGCCACCGGGCCGCCCACGATGCGCTCCCAGAACGCGCGGCGTCCCGCGGCGGCCAGAGCGCGCTGCACCCGCTGGCGATGGCGCCCCATGAAGCGCGCCACGGCGCCCAGGCGCGCGGGCAGCAGCGCCTCGATCTGCGCGCGTACGGCGCGTGCCAGCACCGGGGCGTGGCCGGCGGAACTGACGGCCACGATGAGCGGAGAGCGATCGATGATGGC
>DATHLO010000209.1:0-2770 GCA_035488075.1 Steroidobacteraceae bacterium
CGGGTCACCGACGCGGCCACGCTGGAGAGCCTGGAGCGGCAACTCGAGGGGCGCCTCAAGGCCCTCTTCGTGAGCGCGCGCGAGGCGTTGCAGCGTCGGGCCTCGCGGGAGGCCTGAAGCGTCGGAAAAGAGCGCGCGCCGAGGCGCCGGGCGCGCACGGCAGCCGTGCCGGCGGTGGATTCTGTCAAGTCAGGTAAAGCGTGAGCGAACAGTACCTTAGCTTGTGTTCCTGATTCAGTGTGCGAGAATCCTGCGCAAGCGCCTAATAAATCGTGCTGACGCGTCTTCAACTCCGTGACGGGACGCCGCGTCGGGAGGTGAGACAAATGGTTACGCTGCGCGACGTTTCGTGGGAGGTCACGGCTAAATGACGACTCCGCCGCCGGATAAGCCGGCGGACTTTACTGCCTCGGACATTCTCTCGGCTGATGCCTGGACCGGACGCACGCCCAAGCCCGTGCTCGGCATGGACGTTGTCTGCACCAAGATCGCGGTGGACTTCCAGAACATGCGCCGCGAGTCCGTCGACGAATGCTTGCGTCGCAATCTGGAGCTGCTGCGCGGGGCGAGCGGCGCTGACTGCGCCTTCCTCGCAGCCCTCACCGCCGATGCCCCGCTGTTCACGGACGTGCGTTGCGCGCGCAGTGCGTTTGCGCAGTGCCGCCCCGAGGCCCTGAGCGGCACGCCGCTCGAAGCCTTCCCCTGGCTGCGCGGGCGCCTGGAGCATCTGCGGCTCTCGGAGCTGCGCGATACGAGCAGTCCGCGCAAGGAGCAGGCCGCCGAAGCGGCACGCTTTGCGGAGCTGCACATCGGCTCGGCGCTGCTCGTGACGCTGCGCGTGCAGGGCAAGCCGGCCGGGTTCCTGGGACTGGCGCACACGCTGCCGCGCGGCGCCTGGGATGTGAACCAGCAGCTGCTGATGAAACTCATCGGCACGAGTCTCGCCACCGGTCTTGAGCGGATCCGCATCGAGGCGCGGCTCGCCAAGCTCGAGGAGCGCACCAATCTCTTCCAGGCCGCGGCCAACGACGGCTTATGGGACTTCGACGTCGAGAGCAACGAGGTGTATTTTTCGCCGCGCTGGAAGGCGATGCTCGGCTACGGTGATGAGGACATGCGCGGCTCGCCCGACTGGCGCAGCCTCGTGCACCCGGATGATCTGGCGCGCGTGCAGGCCGCGATCCGCGATCACGTCGCGGGCAAGACACCGATTTTCGAGAGCACCCACCGCATGCGCCACCGCAACGGCGAGTGGCGCTGGGTCATCAGCCGCGCCACGGCGCGCGTCGACAAGCACGGCCGCCTCTTGCGCCTGGTGGGCGTCGAGCTCGACATCACCGAGCGCAAGCTCTACGAAGAGGCGCTGTTCCGCGAGAAAGAGAGCGCGCAGATCACGCTGCAGTCGATCGGCGATGGCGTCATCACCACCGATGCCAGCTCGACCATCGACTACATCAACCCGGTGGCCGAAGAGCTCACCGGCTGGCGCCTCGAGGATGCGATGGGCCGCCCGGTGGAGGAGATCTTCCGCGCCTTCCACGAGGAGACCTGCGAACCGCTGGAGAATCCGCTGTCGGTGGCGATCCGCCGCATCCGCCCGATCAAGTCGGTGCGCCCCATGCTGCTCATCCGCCGCGACGGCAACGAGCTGTACGTCGAGAGCACCGCGGCCCCGATCCGCGACGGCCACGGGCACGTCGCCGGCGGCGTGCTGGTGTTCCACGATGTGAGCGAGTCGCGCGAGCTGAACCGGCGCCTCTCCTACCACGCAAGCCACGACCTGCTCACAGGTCTGGTCAACCGCCGCGAGTTCGAGAGCCGCCTCGAGCGGGCGCTTAAGAGCGCCAAGGCGCGCGAGGCCTCCTACGCGCTGTGTTACCTCGACATCGACCAGTTCAAGATCGTGAACGATACCTGCGGCCACGGTGCGGGCGACGCCCTCCTGGGGCAGGTGGGGGCGCTCCTGAAGTCCAAGGTGCGCTGGCGCGATACGCTCTCGCGTCTGGGCGGGGACGAATTCGGCGTGCTGCTGGAGAGCTGCTCGCTCGATGAGGCCATGCGCACCGCCGAGACGCTGCGCGAGGGCGTGCGTAACTTTCGCTTCACCTGGGAAGATCGTGTGTTCCGCCTGGGCGCCAGCATCGGGGTGGTGCCGATCACGGCCGACAACGAGGACGTCGCCTCCATTTTGTCGGCGGCCGATTCCGCCTGCGCCGCGGCGAAAGAGGGCGGCCGCAACCGCGTGCACAGCTTCGCCGAGAACGACATCGAGCTCATGCGCCGCCGGCGCGAGATGCAGTGGGCGGCACGCATCAACGCTGCGCTCGAGGAGGGACGCTTCGAGCTGTACCGCATGGCGATTCAGCCGCTGCAGCGTGTCGAGGTCGGTGCGCACTACGAGCTGTTGCTGCGCCTGAAGGATGAGACCGGACGCATCGTCGCACCCAATGACTTCATCGCCGCCGCCGAGCGCTACGGCATCACGCCCGCGATCGACCGCTGGGTGATCGAGAACGCCTTCCGCTGGCTCGTCTCCGAGGCGGATGAGCGTGAGAAACTCTTGCGCTGCTCGATCAATCTGTCGGGCCAGAGCCTGGGTGATGACAAGTTCCTGCCGTTCGTGATCGACCAGTTCCACCGCAGCGGCCTGGATGCCTCCAAGATCTGCTTCGAGATCACCGAAACAGCCGCGGTCGCAAGCTTCTCGCAGGCCAACCGTTTCATCCAGGCACTCAAGGAACTCGGCTGCAAGTTCGCACTCGATGACTTT
>DATHLO010000210.1:0-3734 GCA_035488075.1 Steroidobacteraceae bacterium
ATCACAGCGCCCCGGCGGCCCTTGTCGCGGCCGCTGAGTACGATCACCTGATCGCCCTTGCGAATCCTCTTCATCACAGCACCTCGGGAGCAAGCGAGATGATCTTCATGAACTGCACGTTGCGCAGCTCACGCGTCACCGGCCCAAAGATACGCGTGCCGATCGGCTCGAGCTTATTGGTCAAGAGCACCGCGGCATTGCCGTCGAAGCGGATGAGCGAGCCGTCCGGCCGGCGCACACCGTGCTTGGTGCGCACCACCACCGCGTCGTACACCTCGCCTTTCTTCACCTTGCCGCGCGGGATCGCATCCTTGACGCTCACCTTGATGACGTCCCCGACGGTCGCATAACGGCGGCGCGTGCCGCCGAGCACCTTGATGCACATCAGGGTGCGCGCGCCGCTGTTGTCAGCGGCATTCAGCATGGTGCGCATCTGGATCATGATTCAATCCTGTCTGTGAACTCGTCTTAGCGCGCGGTCGCTTTGCTCACGACCTCGAGCAGCCGCCACGACTTGTGTCGCGACAGCGGGCGGCACGGGGTGATGACGACCAGGTCGCCTTCCTTGCAGGTGCCGTTCTCGTCGTGCGCCAGAAGCTTGGTCGTGCGGCGGATGAACTTGCCGTAGGTCGGATGTTTCACCAGACGCTCGATCTCGACCGCGATGGTCTTCTGCATCTTGGTGCTCACCACACGCCCGGTCAGGACGCGGGCACCCTTCGCTTCCACTTTGGATTCCACCTTCGAACCTTCCGCGCTCATGGGTTACTTGCCTCCGCCGGAGCGCTGCTCGCGCTGCACGGTCTTCAGGCGCGCGATATTGCGGCGCACCTTGCCGAACTGATCGGGCTTGGGTTGCTGGCCGGTGGCGCGCTGCATGCGCAGCGCGAACTGCTCCTTGCGCAGCTTCACCAGTTCCTCGGCCAGATCCGCAGCGCTCTTGCCGCGCAGCTCTTTGGCGTCCATTTAACGCACCTGCCGTTTCACGAACGAGGTGGACACGGACAGCTTCGAGCCCGCCAGGCGAAACGCCTCGCGCGCCGTCACCTCATCCACGCCCTCCATCTCGAACAACACCTTGCCGGGCTGCACGCGCGCCACGTAGTACTCGACGTTGCCCTTGCCTGAGCCCATGCGCACTTCCAGCGGCTTCTTCGAGATCGGCACGTCCGGAAAGACGCGGATCCAGATCTGGCCGCCGCGCTTCACGTAGCGCGCCATCGCGCGCCGCGCCGCCTCGATCTCCCGCGCCGTCATGCGCGCGCGGCTCGTGGCCTTCAGGCCAAACTCGCCGAAGGAGACGTTGCTGCCACGATGCGCCAGGCCGCCGTTGCGGCCCTTGAACTGCTTGCGATACTTGGTGCGTTTGGGCTGAAGCATGAGCGGTGAACCTTTAAGCCTGCGCGGGAACGTCGGCGGCGGCGACCGGCGCAGCGGGCGCGGCCGCAGGCGGCGCTGGCGCGGCAGCACCAGCGGCGGCCGCTGCGGCAGCCGCGGCGGCGGTGGCCTGCACGGCCTCGCCCTCGGCGGCCTGCTGCGCAAGCTGCGCCTTGTCGAACACCTCGCCCTTGAAGATCCACACCTTCACGCCGATCACCCCGTAGGTGGTCTGCGCTTCGGAGAGCCCGTAGTCGATGTCGGCGCGGAAGGTGTGCAGCGGAATGCGTCCCTCGCGGTACCACTCGGTGCGCGCGATTTCCGAGCCATTCAGCCGTCCGGAGACGCGCACCTTCACCCCGAGCGCGCCGCTGCGCATGGTGCTCATCACCGCGCGCTTCATGGCGCGGCGGAACATCACGCGCTTCTCGATCTGCTGCGCGATGGAGTCGGCCACGAGCTGCGAGTCGAGCTCGGGCTTTCTGATCTCGGCGATGTTCAGGCGCACATCCGTGACCGGCATGCCCAAGAGCGCGGCCGTCTCCTGGCGCAGCTTCTCGATGTCCTCGCCCTTCTTGCCGATGACGATGCCGGGACGCGCGGTCTGGATAGTGATGTTCACCTTCTTGGCGGCGCGCTCGATCAGCACGCGGCTGACGGAGGCCTCCTTCAGGCGATCCTTGAGGAAGGAGCGCACGCGAAAGTCGGTGTGCACGTGCAGCGGGAACTGCCGCTTGCCCGCGTACCAGCGGCTGGTCCAGTCACGGGTGATCCCCAGCCGTATCCCGATCGGATTGACCTTCTGACCCATGCGTTAGTCCTTCTTGCCGTCGCTCACGGCGACGGTGATGTGGCTGTTGCGCTTGATGATGCGCGCACCGCGGCCCTTGGCGCGCGCGGCGAAGCGCTTGAGCACCGGGGCGGCGTCCACGTGGATGAGCGACACTTTCAGCTCATCGATGTCCGCGCCGTGGTTGTGCTCGGCATTGGCGACCGCGGACTCGAGCAGCTTGCACACCAGCTCCGCGCCCTTCTTCGGCATGAACTTCAGGCTCGAGATCGCACGGCCGACCGGCTGCCCGCGCACGACATCCGCCACCAGGCGGCATTTCTGCGGGGAGATGCGCGCGTAGCGCAGTTTGGAGGTGACTTGCATACGGGGTGACTTCGGCGCCTCTAGGAGGCCGCCGCCTCCACCTTGCGGTCCCCCGAGTGCGCCTTGAAGGTGCGCGTCGGGGCGAACTCGCCGAGCTTGTGACCGACCATGTTCTCGGTGATGAGCACCGGGATGTGCTGGCGGCCGTTGTGCACGGCAATGGTGAGGCCGACCATCTCGGGCACCACCATCGAGCGGCGCGACCAGGTCTTGATCGGCTTGCGATCGTTCTTGGCGGACGCCACCTGCACCTTCTTTGCCAGGTGCAGATCGACGAACGGGCCTTTTTTCAGTGAACGTGGCATGTGCTCTTACGCTCTCTTAGCGGATGCGGTTCTTACGGCGCTGGACGATCATGTTGTCCGTGCGCTTGTTGTGACGCGTCTTCAGGCCCTTGGTGTTCCAGCCCCACGGCGACACCGGGTGCGGGTTGCCCTGGCCGGACTTGCCCTCGCCGCCACCGTGCGGGTGATCGACCGGGTTCATGGCGAGCCCACGCACCGTCGGGCGAATGCCGCGCCAGCGCTTGGCGCCCGCCTTGCCGTAGCTGCGCAGGTTGTGCTCATCGTTTCCGACCTCGCCGATCGTGGCGCGGCAGTCGACGTGCACCTTGCGTGTCTCGCCGGACTTCAGGCGCAGGTAGGCGTAGATGCCCTCGCGCGCGGTGAAGCTCACCGAGGAGCCGGCGCTGCGCGCCAGCTGCCCGCCACGGCCGGGCTTCATCTCCACGTTGTGGATGATCGAGCCCACCGGGATGTGCCGCAGCGTCATCGCGTTGCCGGACTTGATGGGGCTTTCCGCGCCCGAGCGCACCTCATCACCGGGCTTCATACCCTTGGTGGCGAGGATGTAACGCCACTCCCCGTCCGGGTACTTCACCAGCGCAATGTGGCTGGTGCGGTTCGGGTCGTACTCGAGGCGCTCGACGACACCGGTGATGCCGTCCTTGTCGCGCTTGAAATCGATGAGGCGGTACTTCTGGCGCGAGCCGCCGCCGTGGTGGCGCGTGGTGATGCGGCCGAAGTGGTTGCGCGCACCGGTCTTGTTCTGGTGCGCGGTGAGCCCCTCGTGCGGGCCGCCCTTGTGCAGGTGCGAGCGATCGATCTTGATGACCGCGCGCTGACCCGGGGTTCTCGGTTTGTACTTGATGAGAGCCATTGCGATGCGTCCTAAATCCTCAGGCCTTGGCGCGGGCTTCGTA
>DATHLO010000211.1:0-7089 GCA_035488075.1 Steroidobacteraceae bacterium
CTTGAGCGGCAGCGGCCAGGCGAAGCTGCTGCGCGTGCTGCAGACCGGGCAGTTCGAGCGGCTCGGCTCCAACAGCGCGCGTCGCACGCGCGTCCGGGTCATCGCCGCGACCAACACCCCGCTGCGCGCCGCGATGCGCGCCGGTACCTTCCGCGAGGACCTCTTCTACCGCCTGAACGTGATCGAGCTGGCGGTGCCGCCACTCGCCGCGCGACGCGAGGACATCCTGCCGCTCGCGCGCCACTTTCTCGCGCACGGCTTTCGGCTGAGCAAGGAGGCCGAGCAGGCGCTGGTGCGCTATCCGTGGCCGGGCAACGTGCGCGAACTACAGAATGCAATCCGGCGCGCGAGCCTGCTCGCGGGCGGCCCCGAGATCGGGACCGCGGCCTTGAACCTGCCCGCCGCGCACGCCGCCGCTGCCGCCGAGCCGGAACTTGACCGCGCGACCGTGGAACAGGCTCTGGAGCGCGCCGGCGGCGTCATCGCGCACGCGGCACGTGACCTCGGCCTCTCCCGTCAGGCACTCTACCGGCGCATGGAGAGACTTGGCCTGAAGAGCGAACCCCCGCGCTCCGCGGCGCCCTAGATGCGTCGCTGGTCCCTCGCCGGGCGCACCGCCGGCGCGCTCGCGCTGACCGCGGCGCTCGCCGCCGCGGCGACCGCGCTCGCGGGGCGCTGGCTGCACCCCGTGCTCGCGGCGCTCGTGGGGCTCACGTGCGCGGCGCCGCTGTTGCTGTGGCTCGCGCGGCGCGTGACGCGCCCCTGGGTGCGCGTGCTGCGCGCGGTGCGCGACGGCATCCACAGCCTGCGCGACCGGGATTTCTCGGTCAGCGTCGGCAGCACGCCGGATACCGAGCTCACCGCGCTCACCTCTGCCTACAACTCCCTCGGCGAGGTGTTGCGCCGCGAACGGCTCGATCTGTACCAGCGCGAGCTGCTGCTCGACACCGTGATCCAGAGCTCCCCCCTGAGCATGCTGCTCACGGACGCGAGTGAGCGCGTCGTCTACAGCAACGTCGCGGCGCGCCAGCTACTCAAGGGCGGCCGCAAGCTCGAGGGCCTGGAGCTCGCGGCGCTGCTGCGCGAGGCACCAGCGGCGCTGCGCGAGGCGCTCGGGGCCGGGGGCGACACCCTCTTCACCATGGAGGTCGGCGGGGAGGCTCAGGTCTATCACCTCTCGCAGCGCAGTTTTCTTCTGAATGCCCGCCCGCACCACCTGCTGCTCTTGAAGCAGCTCACGCGCGAACTCGCCGCCCAGGAGGTGGCGGTGTGGAAGAAGGTGATCCGTGTGATCGCCCACGAGCTCAACAACTCCCTCGCCCCGATCACCTCGCTCGCACACTCCGGGCGGCTACTGGCGCAGCAACCCGACACGGCGCAGCTCACACGGGTCTTCGGCACGATCGGGGAGCGCGCCGCGCACCTCGCCGGCTTCATCGACGGCTACGCGCGCTTTGCGAAATTACCGCGGCCGAGGCCTACGCAGGTCAGCTGGGCCGAGTTCTTCGCGCGCCTCGAGGGCACGATGCCCTTTCGCGTCGCGGGCGAGCTGCCGGCGCGGGCGGCGAGCTTCGATGAGAGCCAGCTCGAGCAGCTGATGATCAACCTATTGAAGAACGCCGCCGAGTCGGGCTCGGCACCGCAGGAGATCACCGTCGGCGTGCACGATATGCCGCCGGGATTTCGGCTCGAGGTCGGCGACCGCGGCGCGGGCTTAAGCGAGCACACGCTGCGCGATGCGCTGCTGCCCTTTTACTCGACCAAGGCTGCCGGCACCGGACTCGGGCTCACGCTGTGCCGCGAGATCATCGAGGCGCACGGCGGGCGCCTGAGTATCGCCAACCGCCCGGGAGGCGGCGCGCTGGTGACGGTCTGGCTGCCGTGAACGAGCGGTTACTTCTTCTTGGCGGGCGCGCGCTTGCGCCTGAAGTCCGGGTTGGCGCGCGCGTCCAGGTCGAGGTGCTTAAGATAATGACGGAAGTCCTTGCCGAGTGCCGGGTGTGCCAGGGCGTACTCGACGGTCGCCTGCAGGTACCCTAGCTTGTTGCCGCAGTCATAGCGCTTACCCTCGAAGCGGTAGGCGTACACGGCCTCCTCGCCCATGAGCGCGGCGATGCCGTCGGTGAGCTGGATCTCGCCCCCGGCGCCGCGCCCGATGCGTTCCAGGTGTTCGAAGATCGCCGGCGCGAGCACGTAGCGGCCGACGACCGCGAGGTCAGAGGGAGCGGCCGCGGGCTTGGGCTTCTCGATGATGCTCTTGACCCGGCTGGTCGCTGACTGTTCGGCCTCGACTGCGACGATGCCGTACTTCTCGGTGTCCTCATGCGGCACCAGCTGCACACCGAGCACGCTTGCGCGCTTTGCCTCGTACACCTGCGCCATCTGTGCCAGGCAGGCAACTTCGCTGCGGATGAGGTCATCGGCCAGGTGCACGAAGAACGGCTCCGCACCCACGGCCGGCTGCGCACACAGCACCGCGTGCCCGAGCCCGAGCGGGGCGGGCTGGCGGATGTAGATGCAGGAGGCGTAAGAGGGCAGCACGCTGCGCAGCTGGTTGAGCAGATCGCTCTTGCCCTGGCGCTCGAGCATCGTCTCCAGTTCCTGGTCGGAATCGAAATGATCCTCGATCGCGCGTTTGGAGGCGCCGGTGATGAACACCAGGCGACTCGCCCCGGCGGCGAGCGCCTCCTCCACCGCATACTGGATGAGGGGCTTATCGACCACCGGCAGCATCTCCTTCGGACTCGCCTTGGTCGCCGGCAGGAAGCGCGTGCCGCGTCCGGCCACGGGAAATACCGCGGTCCGGATCAACGCTTTCGAGCTCATCTTCATCGCAAACCCTCTGTGCACCGGGAAAGACAAACGCGTGAGTGTAGCCGCAGCGCGGCACCCGCGGCAGGATCCCTGTGCGCTGATGGGCCGGTAGGGGAAGCGTGAACGCTACGAGGGTCGCACCGCGTGGTCGGCGCGCTCGGCCCACTTGAAGACCGCCGGGCGCATGCTGTCCCAGGAGTGGCACTTCGGGCAGCGCCAGTACCAGCCGACGCTGTTGAGACCGCAGTCATCGCACTGGTAGCGCCCGCCCGCATCGCCGATGCGGGTCAGGAGCGCACTCAGGGAATTGGCCTCCGCCGCCGACTCAACACCCAGGCCGAACTCAGAATTGACGGTCGGCAGCCGCGCGACCTCCTCCGGCGGCACCGCGGTTGCGAGCAGCCAGGCGAGCTGCCGCGGACTCACGCGTCCGCTTTGGCGCAGACGGCGGCCCAGTTCATTCAACATATCCACGCCCCCGGCGCGCCGGGCGATGGCGAGCGCGGGAGGAATGATCTCCAGCGCGAGCCCCGGGGCCATCTCCAGCGCCTGCAGATACAAGAGGAGTGCGCCGGGCGCATCGCCGGCGCCGTCGGCGATGCGCGCGGTCAGAATGTCCGCCCGCGGCAGCTGCGGTTGGTGGGTGCGCGCCTGCTTCAGCAGCGTGCTCGCCCGCTCGGCCTCCCCCTGCACCAGCGCCTGCTCGGCGAGCTCGCACAGGTAGTGCGCCGCCACCTGCGCACGCTCGGCCTGCACGGTCGCCGGCAGCTCATGAAACACCTTGAGCGCCTTCGCCCAGTCGCCCTGGGCTTCGTAGATACTCACCAGGTGATCGAGCGCCTCGCGGCGGTAGTCGCGCGAGGCGGCCAGCTCCTCGAGCACGCGCTCGGCACGGTCCATGAGTCCGGCGCTTTGGTAATCCAGCGCCAGTGCGAAGGCCGCCTTGTCCGCAAGACCCGCGCCCCCGTGCTCGCGCAGGCGCGAATGGATGGCGATGGCCCGGTCGACTTCACCGCGGCGGCGGAAGAGACTCCCGAGCGCAAACTGGATCTCGGCGGCCTCCCCGTCCGCGGCCGCCATGCGGGCGAAGATCTCCGCGGCGTGATCAAAGCGGTCGTTGATGAGGTGATCGAGGCCTTCGTAGTAATCGCGCGGCAGGCGGATGGTGCGCGCCGCGCCGTTGCGACGACCCAGAAAATAGGCCGCCAGGCCCACGAGGCTGAAGGCCAGCGCCAGAAACATCGGTGGCAGTTCGAACACGCCCCCGAGCCTAGCAGGTTGCGCGCGCCGCTGATAAGTGCGCGGTGCCTAGATCGGCACCGCACGACTTGCACGCTGTGCGTCTTAGTCGCGGATCGGGCGATCGGCCCCGTCATTGACCCGCTCGCGCAGGTCCTTGCCGGGCTTGAAGTGCGGCACGTGCTTGCCCGAGAGCGCCACCGCCTCGCCGGTCTTGGGGTTGCGCCCCTGGCGCGGCGGCCGGAAGTGCAGCGAGAAGCTGCCGAAGCCGCGAATCTCGATGCGCTCGCCCTGCGAGAGCGCATCGCTCATGATCTCCAGGATCTGCTTGAGCGCGAGCTCGACATCTTTCGCCGGCAGATGCTTCTGCTTGGCGGTGATGATCTCGATGAGTTCCGACTTCGTCATTGCGCTTTTCAGCGGCTTTCTCCGGTACCAATGTGCTCCTTGAGCAGGTCCCCGAGGCTCGTGCCTGAAGAACTCCCGGACTCGGAACGATAACTGGAGACGGCTTCGGCTTCCTCGTGCGCTTCCTTCGCCTTGATCGAGAGCGAGATGGTGCGCGACTTGCGGTCGACGCCGGTGAACTTCGCTTCCACCTCCTCGCCGACCTTGAGCACCGCGCGCGCATCCTCGACGCGGTCCCGGCCGAGCTCGGAGGCGCGCAGCTGTCCCTCGATCCCGTTACCCAGATCAATGATGGCGCCGCGTGCATCGACTTCCTTCACCACGCCCTTGACGATCGTGCCCTTGGGATTGTCGGCGATGTAGGCGGAGAACGGATCCTTGGCGAGCTGTTTGACGCCGAGGGAGATGCGCTCGCGCTCCGGATCGATCGACAGCACCATGGCCTCCAGCTGCTGGCCCTTCTGGTAGTTGCGCACGGCCTCCTCGCCGGGCTGATCCCAGGAGATATCCGACAGGTGCACCAGGCCATCGATGTTGCCGGGCAAGCCGATGAAAATACCGAAGTCGGTGATGGACTTGATCTGGCCCCCGACCTTGTCGCCGCGGTTGTAGTTCTCGGCGAACTCTTTCCACGGGTTCGCCTGGCATTGCTTCAGGCCGAGCGAAATGCGGCGGCGCTCCTCATCCACATCGAGCACCATGACCTCGACTTCCTGGCCGGTGTGCACGACCTTGGCCGGATTCACGTTCTTGTTGGTCCAGTCCATCTCCGAGACGTGCACCAGACCCTCGACGCCGTCCTCGATCTCCACGAACGCGCCGTAGTCGGCGATGTTGGTGACCTTGCCGAACACGCGGGTGTTGGGCGGGTAGCGCCGCGCAATGTTCTGCCACGGATCGGCCCCGAGCTGCTTCAGTCCCAGGCTCACGCGCGAGCGCTCGCGGTCGAACTTCAGGATCCGCACCTCGACCTCATCTCCGACCTTGACCACTTCGGAGGGGTGCTTGACGCGCTTCCAGGCCATGTCGGTGATGTGCAAGAGGCCATCGATGCCGCCCAGGTCGACGAACGCACCGTAGTCGGTGAGGTTCTTGACCGTGCCCTTCACCACTGCGCCTTCCTGCAGGTTGTCCATGAGCGCGCTGCGCTCGGCGGAGAACTCCTGCTCGACCACGGCGCGGCGCGAGACCACGACGTTATTGCGCTTCTGATCGAGCTTGATGACCTTGAACTCGAGCGGCTTGCCCTCGAGGTAGGAGGTATCGCGCACCGGGCGCACATCGACCAGCGAACCGGGCAGGAAGGCGCGCACGTTCTCGATCTCGACGGTGAAACCGCCCTTGACCCGACCGGTGATGACACCCGTCACGATCTCGGACTTGTTGAAGGCTTCCTCCAGGCGGGTCCAGGTGCGAGCGCGCTTGGCCTTCTCGCGCGACAGGCGCGTCTCCCCGGTACCGTCCTCCACCGCATCGAGCGCGACCTCGACCTGGTCGCCGGCCTTGACCTCGACCTCGCCGCGTTCGTTCTTGAACTGCTCCAGCGGGATGACGGCCTCGGACTTGAGGCCTACGTTGACGATGACGACGTCGTTCGTGACGTCGACGATGAGTCCGGTGAGAATCATCCCCGGGCGGATGCGCTGGTTAGCGAGACTTTGCTCGAAGAGCTGAGCGAAACTTTCTGTCATACCTTCACTTTGCACGCCGCTGGCGTGCCTGTACTGAACCCTCATCCTTGGGGCCCAGGAAAAAGTAACGGACACCCGCATCCTGCGCGTGCCAACTCACAAAACCTTCCGTGCGTATCGCGACGAGCGGCTATCGCTGCCACAAGCCTCGAGCGGCCCCCAGCTGCAGCACCCGGCCCACCACATCCGCGACCGTAAGCGCGGTCGAGTCGATCACGCAGGCATCGGGGGCGGGCTTCAGGGGTGCGACCTGACGGGTCTGATCCCTCGCGTCCCGCTCGGCTATCTCGCGCGAAAGGGCGGGAAGGCTAACATCGGATCCCTTGTCTTTCAACTGCTTATGTCGCCGCAGGGCCCTCTCTTCGGGGGTGGCGGTCAGGAATATCTTAAGGTCGGCCTGCGGGAAGACCACGGTACCCATGTCGCGCCCGTCGGCCACCAGTCCCGGGGGCTGGGCGAAGGCTCGCTGGCGCGACATAAGGGCGCTGCGGACCTGCGGCCAGGCCGCCACCCGGGAGGCGCCCTGCCCGGCGCTCTCCGAGCGGATCTCGGCGGTCACGTCCGCCCCTTCGAGCTCGACCCGCTCGCTGCCGTCGGGGGCGGAGCCAAAAAACACCCGCATGGCGGCGGCGAGCTGCGCGTGACGGGCGCGGTCCTCGCTCGCGGCGCCGCTGCGCGCCCCGGCGAGCGCCACCAGGCGGTAGAGCGCGCCGCTGTCCAGGAGGTGCCAGCCGACCTCGCGCGCCACGGCGCGGCTGATGGTGCCCTTGCCCGATCCGCTGGGACCATCGATCGTGACCACCGGGCAGCGCGCTGCAGCACTCATCTTGAGCTCAGAGCGTCCGTCAGCCGGGCGCGATCTGCAAGCCCGCCGCGCGCGCGGTGTTGAGGAAGCCCGGAAAGGAGGTCGCGACGTTGGCGACGTCGCGGATCTCAA
>DATHLO010000212.1:0-2100 GCA_035488075.1 Steroidobacteraceae bacterium
CTGTTCGCTGCCTGTCTTTTTCATCTGCGGCTCTGCGAAGCGAGTGGACGCGCAGTTTCACACAAGCCTCAGCGCCTTACCACCCCGGCGAGTTATCCACAGAATTTGTGCATAACTATGTGGACAGAGCGGCTGCGGAGAGGCAAAGGCTGAGCCCCAGCAAGAACTTGCGTTACGGTGCGCGCGTTTTCACCAGATGCACGCGAGGCAATCGCTGCCTCGCTTCAGGGCGCGCTCCCGAACATGGTCGCCGTGACTCGATTTCTGCCGCCATGCTTACTGCGATAAAGAGCGACGTCGGCGATCTTCAGCACGCGCTGTGCAAGCTGCCGCTCGCCGGCGGGCACACGATCGAGCCCGCACAGTCCGAAGCTCGCGGTCACCTCGACGTTCTTGCGGTCGTAAGTGAAGGGGGTCTTGGCGATTGCCAGCCGCAGCTTGCGTGCCACACCCAGGGCGTGCTCATAAGAGGTCTCGGGCAGCACGATCGCGAACTCCTCCCCGCCGATGCGTGCGACCCAGTCGATCCCGCGCCGCAGATTCTGCTGCAGACGCGCGCCGAACTGACGCAGGACCTGATCGCCGCCCGCGTGCCCGAGCGTGTCGTTGAGCTTCTTGAACAAGTCGATGTCGCACAGCACCAGCGACAGGCCGCGCCCGTAACGCGCGGCGCGCTCCATCTCGCGCGGAAAATGCTTGCTGAAGAAGCGTCGGCTGGCGACACGCGTCAGATCGTCCGTGGCCGAGAGCTTGCGGTTCTCGGCGAGCGTGATGCGCAGCACCGTCTCAAGTTCGGCGATTCGTCGCGCCGTCGCCAGGCGTGCGTCGAGCTCGCGCGGCGCGGCGCGCTGGCCGACACACTCATCGGCACCGGCCAGGAGTCCTGCCTCTCGCTCGCCGCTCTCATCGAGCTCGGAGATGTAGAGGATGAACGGCGCGCGCTCGAGGCTGGGCGCGCGCAGCCGTCGCACCATGTCGAGCGAGTCGGTCACGATCACGGGACGAAACTCCGCGATGAAAAGCCGCAACCCCTCGCTTTCCTCGCCGATCGATTGAAAGTCCAGAACGTCGGCCGTGATGCGCCGCTCGAGCTGCTGCCGCAGGACCGGCTCGACGATGACGAGCAGCGCTTTCGGCGGCGGCACCACGCGCAGCATGACCGCGATGCTTGCGGTCGTCTCTTCGGTATTGGAGGGCGGTCGCTCGGCGCGGCGCTCGAGGATGCGTTGAATGACCGTGGTTTGTCCGCCCGTTGGCACCGACTCCTCCCGAGATGCGCCTGCCGAATGCGCAGATTACCTAGGCCAGGCGCAAATTGCGCGCGCCGCAGACCGCGGCACGCAGGATAGTCGACTTGTAAGCGAGCGCGAATGCCGCCCCCGGGCGCCTGACTAGTATCATTGCGACCCTATGGAAGCGCCTGCCATCACGCGCCGCCGGCGACCGTTTCTCGCGCCCTTATGGCTAACCCTGCTCGCGGGCCTGGTGATCTTGGCGCTGGGTTTGAGCTTCTACCGCGATGCCGGCACGACCGTGGTGCTGTTGGTACGCCCGGCCGAAAAGGACCCTGGCACGATCGCCGACCCGCCGATATCCCCCGAGGGGGAGGAGCGCGCGCAGCACCTCGCGCGCATGTTTGGCGATGCCGGTGACGGGGTGGGGCTGGATGCGATTTACGTCAGCGAGGATCGCCGGGCGCAGCAGACGGCAGCGCCGCTCGCAGAGCGGCTGCATCTTACGCCCGTGATCTTTGCCAGCGCGGCGGCGCCGGCGGTCGCCGCCCGGCTGCTGCGCGAGCACGCCGGAGGCAGCATCCTCGTGATCGCCAGCGGTGCGGCTTTTCCGCAGATGCTGCATGCGCTCAGCGGCGCGGAGTTGCCGCTCGGGGCCGCCGATGAGGGGGAAGCCACGTATATCGTGAGCGTTCCGAGTGTCGGCCGCACGCGCGTGGTGCGCGTGCGGTTCTAGCCGTCAGCGTTCAGCCAGCACCTTCGCGACGCGAACCGCCGGCGCTCAAGGCGGCTGCCCGGCGAATGAACTCGCTGTGCTGCCCGATGCGGAAATCGGCGAGCACCGCGGCGCGGATGTAACGTGCCTGGT
>DATHLO010000213.1:0-9628 GCA_035488075.1 Steroidobacteraceae bacterium
CTGCCTGGGCTGTCACTCGCTCAAGTACGAGCGCTGGTCGCGCCTCGGGCAGGATCTGGCGATCCCGACCAACCTGCTGCAGAAGGAACTGATCCCACCGGGGGATAACGCGACGCAGTACATTCTCACCACCATGCCGGCGGCGGATGCCGAAGCGTGGTTCGGCAAGACTCCGCCGGATCTGTCGCTCATGGCGCGCGCACGCGGCACGGACTATCTGTATCAGTTTTTCAAGGCCTTCTACGTCGATCCGACGCGCCCGACCGGTGTGAACAACCTGCGTTTGCCGACCACGGCGATGCCGCACGTGCTCTCCGAGCTCGAGGGCCTGAAGGGCGCGGTGTTCAAGGACGTGACCAAGACAGTTGACGGGCAGGTGACGCATGAACAGGTGTTCGATCACTTCGAGCAGATCGCTCCCGGGCGGCTGACGGCCACCGAGTACGATGGTTTCGTGCGCGACACCGTGAACTTCCTCGACTACGTAGGCGAGCCGACCCAGGCGGCGCGGCGTGCGCTCGGCGTGTGGGTCGTGCTGTTCTTGCTGGTGTTCACCTGGCTCGCGTGGCTTATGAAGCGTGATTACTGGAAAGACGTGCACTGAGCGTCCCGGGCGCGGGAAGCGTCCGGCGCCTTTGGTGGAACGGGTCGCAGGAGCGGAAAGTTGTCGAGCAGACGATCCATCATGACGCTGTTCTCTGCACCGAATGACCCGTGGAGTCATCGCACGCGGATCGTGCTCGCCGAGAAAGGCATCAGCATCGACATCGTCAGCGTCGAGCCGGGCCGCTTTCCGGAGGACCTGCTCGACCTGAACCCGTATCACAGCGTGCCGACGCTCGTCGACCGGGATCTCGTACTCTACGATTCGCGCGTCATCATCGAGTACCTCGATGAGCGCTTTCCGCACCCGCCGCTCATGCCGGTCGACCCGGTGACGCGCGCGCAGTTCCGCCTTGCGCTGTATCGCATCGAACGCGACTGGTACAGCGTCGCGCGCCAGATCGATCTGGAACCGGACAAGAAGCAGACGGTCAAGCTGAAGAAGATCCTGCGCGACACGATCCTGCAGAGCACGGATCTGTTCAAGGTCAAGCCTTACTTCCTCTCGGACGAGTTCTCGCTGGTGGACGCGACCATCGCGCCGGTGCTGTGGCGGCTGCCGCATTACGAGATCGATCTGCCGCCGCAGTCGCAGGCGATCGAAAAATACGCGCAGCTGGTGTTTGCGCGTCCGGCGTTTCGCGAGGGGCTTTCCGAGCGGGAACAGGAAATGCGACTCTTATAATCGGTTTGCCGCAAGAGCCATGAGTCAGCTGCTGCCCAAGCGCCCTTACCTGCTGCGTGCCATGCACCAGTGGATCACCGACTGTGGCAATACGCCCCACGTGATCGTGGATGCGGGACGCGACGGCGCCGAAGTGCCGCGCGCCTACGTCAAGGACGGCAAGATCGTGCTCAACCTCAGCGAAGGGGCGACGCAGCGCCTGCGACTCGGGGCGGATCTGGTGGAGTTCGACGCACGCTTTGCCGGCGTCATCCACCACGTGCGCTTCCCGGTGAGCGCGGTCCTCGGTATCTACGCGCGCGAAACCGGCGAGGGCATGGTGTTCTCCGAGCAGGACTTGGGGCCGCAGCCGCCCACCCAACCACCGCAAGCGGAAGAGGGCGGCTCGCGCCGCCCTCAGCTGAAGGTCGTGAAGTAGCTTTTTTTGAGCTGTAGCTGCGCCGGCGGCAGCGCGCTTAGCCGAGGCCCGGGAATCCCAGTCCGAACAGCGCCCGCGTGCCCGGCTCCGGCGCCCCGGCGAAGAAAAGAAAGAGTCGGCCTGTAAGCCGGGTTCTGTCGAGGGCAATCATTCCTCTGGGATCCGCGTCACCGCGAACCTCTAGCGGCCTACCCGGAAGCGCGCGCGGATCGGCGCTGTCCCAACACCGTGAGGCGCCGGACGGCTTCCCTATTTGGCCTTGCTCCAGGTGGGGTTTACCGTGCCGTCGTGTGTTGCCACCGACGCGGTGCGCTCTTACCGCACCGTTTCACCCTTGCCGGTCCGATGAAGGACTTAGGCGGTCTGCTCTCTGTTGCACTTTCCGTGGGCTCGCGCCCCCCAGGCGTTACCTGGCACCTGATCCGCCGGAGCCCGGACTTTCCTCCACCCCAAGCGTGAACTCGAAGCAGCGACTGCCCGGCCGACTCTGGCTGCGCACAATACGGGCCTGCGCCGCGAAGTCAATCGCCGCGCCGGCGGCGGACACGCTCAGGGCTCGGGCCCCTCGGGGTGCGCCTTGCGGGTGGCCAGCGCGTACGCTGCGGCACGGGTGGCGCCGGTCAGCTGCGCGGCGAGCGCGGCGGCCCGCCCCGGGGGCAGCTCCTTAAGAAGAATGTCCACGGTGCGCCGCAATTCGGGCGGCTGCGCCTGCGCGCCCTGCTCTGCCGCGGCGCCGGTGAGGACGAGCGTGATCTCCCCGCGCGCGAAATTCTCATCCGCCCGCGCGCACGCCAGGAGTTGCGCCAGCGTGCCGCGGTAGATGCGCTCGTGCACCTTGGTGAGCTCGCGCGCCACCACCGCCTCGCGCTGTGCGCCGAACTCGGCGACCATGTCGGTGAGGGTCGCGATGATCCGGTGCGGGGCTTCGAAGAAGACGAGCGTGCGTGGCTCGTGCGCAAGGGCCGCAAGCGCGGCGCGCCGTTCAGCGCCGCGCGCGGGCAGGAAACCCTCGAAACAGAAGCGCTGCGCCGGCAGGCCCGCCGCGGCGAGTGCGGTCGTGATCGCCGAGGGTCCGGGGATCGCCTGCACGGTGAAGCCTGCGCGCGCGGCCGCGCGCACCAGTTCGAAGCCCGGGTCGGACAACAGTGGCGTGCCGGCATCGCTCACCAGGGCGACGGTTTCACCGGCCTCGAGGCGCGCGAGCAGCTGCGGCACGCGCTGCGCCTCATTGTGTTCGTAGAGCGAGATGAGCGGGCGCACGATGCCCACGGACTTGAGCAGCTGCAGCGTACGGCGCGTGTCCTCCGCGGCGATGACCGCCGCGGCGCGCAGCACCTCCTGCGCGCGCGGACTTAAGTCGGCGAGGTTGCCGATCGGGGTGGCCACGACTTGCAGCGTGCCGCGCACCTTGGTCACTATAGTCCTCTGAGCTCATGCCGCTGAGGGAACCGCGGCTTCAACAACCATCCTGCACGCCCACGAGAGGCCCTTCAACCGATGCTCCGCGTACGCTGGCTCCTTTGTCTCCTGCTGCTCGCCGTCGCCTTGAGCGGCTGTCCGAGCCTTACGGAGCGCGCCGGCCTCCCCCCCTCGGTGGATCGCGCCGAGCAGCTTGAGCACGCCGGCGATCTGGGCGGCGCGGCGCGCGTGTACGAGGATCTCGCCGCCCACAACAGCGGCAGCGATCGCAACGAGTTCGCGCTGCACGCGGCGCGTGACTATCTGGATGCCCAGCGCGCCGAGGATGGCGCGCGCGCGCTCGCGCTCACCGCGGAACCCTTGTCGGCGGAGCAGGGCTACGAGCGCTCGCTCCTCACGGTGCAGCTCAGCTTGGAGCGCGGCCACCGCGAGGAGGCGGCGCGAGAGCTCGCGGCCATCCCGGAGCCACACGCGGGTGCCCTCGCGGCGCGTTACCGCCAGCTCAAGGCAAGTTTGGCGGAGGGCGCGGCGCATCACGCGCCCGCAGCTGCGACGCGCAACGCGCCGCTCGCGGCGGAAGCCGGCGCGCACATCGCGCTCCTGTTGCCGATCACGGGCCGCGCCGCGGGCGCTGCCAGCAGCGTGCGCGATGGTTTCATGAGCGCGTATTACCAGGCGCCGGCCGAGGAGCGCCCGCGCGTGCGTGTCTATGACACCGGCACGCTGAGCATCGCCGATGCGCTCACCCAGGCGCGCGAACAGGGCGCGGATTTCATCGTCGGGCCGCTGACGCGCGAGGAGGTGACCGCCGCGGCCGAATATACCGGGGTGCACGCACCGATCCTGGCACTGAATTTTCTGCCCCCGGAGCAGGTGGCGCCCGCGGAGTTCTATCAGTTTGCGCTCTCCCCGGAGAACGAGGCGCGCCTCGCCGCGCGGCGCATTCTCGAGGATCATCACAAGCGCGGCGTCGCGCTGGTGCCCTCCAATGAGTGGGGTACGCGCGTGCTCGGCGCGTTCAAGCAGGAACTGATCGCCGGCGGCGGTGACCTCATTGCCACCGCGCCGATCGATGCTGCGCGCACCGATTACTCTGGCTCCATCACGGAGGTGCTGCGCATCAACGAGAGCATCGCGCGCTACAAGCGCCTCGAGTCGGTGCTGGGCACCAAGCTGCAGTTCGAGCCGCGCCGGCGTGCGGACATCGAGTTCATTTTTGCACCGGCGCAGGCCGCCACCGAACGGCTGCTGCGGCCGCAGCTGCGCTTTCACTACGCCGGTGACATTCCCACCTACGCCACTTCGGATGCCTTCGAGCCCGACACCCGCGCCAATGAGGATCTCGACGGGCTCATGTTTCCTGACATGCCCTGGATCCTCGGCGGTGACCTTGCGGATGCGGTGCACGCCGCGACGCGCGACGCGTGGCCGAGCGGCGGTGCGTACCGCGGGCGCCTGTTCGCCTTTGGTTTCGACGCTTTTCGTCTGGCACAGGCGCTGCCGCATCATGGCGTCGCCGGCAGCATCAACATCGAGGGACTGACCGGGCGGCTGAGCCTCGATGCCGATCGCCGCGTGCGGCGCGAGCTTGGCTGGGCACAGGTGCACAACGGCGAGCTGCGCCTGCTGCCGGTCAGTGCGCCATAAGCGCGGTGCGACCGGTATCTAACACCTGACATCAAACATCTAACATCAAACGCCTGCGCGTGTACCCGCGCCGCGCCGCTGCGCGGGCCCACAGCACCCGCCGCCGAAGAGGGCTGCGCCGCAGCCCCGCACCAAGCGCTTTAAGGGGCGCCCAAGAGCCGTTACCGGCTCTCGCCGCCGCACCCTGGCGCCGCCCTTTCGCCCGCACAGGGTCCGATGGGATGAACCACTGGATAAGATTCGTCCGGCAAGCCGCTGATTGCTAAGAATGAAAGCGCCGCGATGCTGAAGCCAACACTGTTCATTTCTACATAAGTCTTTGTGAATGCGACGGATTTCACAGTATTTCAATTGACATAGTTCGCCCCCGATTCCTATAGTGGCGTCCAGTGGGAGAAAGTGGGGGTAAATGGGCGATAACTCGCCTCACAGGTCATGTTTCGCGGTGCAACAAAAATCACCCTGGACGACAAGGGGCGGATGGTTATGCCCAACCGCTACCGGGAGCAGATCCACGAGCTCGCCCAGGGGAAATTGGTCGTCACCGTCGACCGCGACCAGTGCCTCCTCATTTATCCCCTGCCCGAGTGGGAGCTGATCGAACGCAAGCTGATGGGACTGCCCAGCCTGAACGCGACCGCGCGTCGGTTGCAGCGTCTGATGGTCGGCCACGCGACTGATCTGCCCCTCGACGGGCACGGCAGGGTCCTGCTGCCGCCCGAACTGCGCGAATTCGCCCAGCTCGGTCGGCACGGAATGCTGATCGGCCAGGGTAATCGCTTTGAGCTGTGGGATGAGGCGCGCTGGAACGAGCGCCGCGACCTGTGGTTGAAGAACGAAGAAGCCGCTACCGATCTGCCCTCCGAGCTCGAATCGCTGTCGATTTAGGGGTTTCAACGAGCTGAGCTGGGCCAAAGCCCATGGCAAGAGCACTCATGGGGGCGGGGGCGGACCGCTTCGCGCGTGGATGAGCACACACCGGTGCTCGCCGCTGAGGCACTCGCAGGGCTGGCCCTGGAAGCGGGCGGTTACTATGTCGATGCGACGTTCGGGCGTGGCGGCCATTCGGCACTCATCCTCCAGGCCCTGGGTCGAGAAGGTCGCCTGCTCGCGCTCGACCGGGATCCGCAGGCCATCGAGGCCGGCCGCCACCGCTTTGCCCACGAAGTGCGGCTTACGCTCGTGCACGCGTCGTTTGCCGATCTCGGTACGCTCGTGCGATCACACGCGCACGATCGCCCTTGCCGGGGCGTGCTCTTCGACCTCGGCGTCTCCTCACCGCAGCTTGATGATCCGGGTCGCGGTTTCAGCTTCCGTGCCGACGGTCCGCTCGACATGCGCATGGATCCGACGCGCGGGGAACCGGTCGCGGCGTGGCTCGCTCGGGCGGGCCTCGATGAGATTCGCCAGGTGATCGCGACCTTTGGCGAAGAGCGCTTCGCGCGGCGCGTGGCCCAGGCCATCGTGGGCGCGCGGCGCGCGGGCGCCCTGACCCGCACCGGGGAGCTCGCGACCCTCGTGGCCGCCGCGGTGCGTACCCGCGAGCCGGGCAAGCACCCCGCCACGCGCACCTTTCAGGCGCTGCGCATGTTCATTAACGATGAACTGGGGCAGCTCGAGCGCGGTCTTACAGGGGCGCTCGAGGTCTTAAGCCCGGGCGGGCGTCTGGCCGTGCTCAGTTTCCATTCTCTCGAGGACCGCGCCGTCAAGCGCTTCATGCAGCGCGCCTCGCAGATCGATCCGGCGCTCAAGCACCTGCCGGTCGTGCCGGTCAGCGCGCGCCCACGCCTGAAGCTCATCGGCCGCAAGACGCGCCCGAGTGAAGCGGAGCTCGAGCGCAACCCGCGCTCGCGCAGCGCGCTGCTGCGCGTGGCGGAGCGGCTGCCGTGATCAGCCGCCGGGTACTGTTCATCGCGGTGCCGCTGCTTTGGGTGGCGGCGCTCGGCTCGGCTGCGGGGGCGATCTACTGCAAGCACCGCGCTCGCGCGCTGTTCGTTGAGCTCGAGAGCCTGAACGGCCGCCGCGACAACCTGGAAATCGAGTGGGGGCAGTTGCAGCTCGAGCAGAGCGCCTGGTCCACCCACGCCTTCGTTGAGCGCGTCGCGAGTGCCAAGCTCCATATGGCGCTGCCCCCGCCGAAGGAGATCGAGATCGTGCGCCCATGAAGGCACGCGGCGCACGCACGGACGCACCCGGCTCGTTTCGCTGGCGGGTGTACCTCTTGATGGGGTTGCTCAGCGCGTGTGCGCTCGCGCTGCTGTACCGGGGGGTTAACCTGCAGCTCGTCGATCACGGCTTTCTCGCCAAGGAGGGCGATGCACGCTTCTCACGCGTGCTGCAGATCGCCGCCCATCGCGGCACCATCACCGACCGTTACGGCGAGCCGCTCGCGGTGAGCACCCCGGTGGACTCGATCTGGGTGAACCCGGGGGAACTGGCGCTCGCGAACGATCAGATCCCGCGTCTGGCGAAGGCGCTCGATCTTGACCGCCAGGAACTCGCGCGGCGCATCACGAGCAACCTCGACCGGGAATTTCTCTACCTGGCACGCCACCGCCAGCCGGCCGAGGCGGAGCAGATCAAGGCGCTCGGCATCCCGGGGGTCTACACCTCGCGCGAGTACCGCCGCTACTACCCCGCCGGTGAAGTCGCCGGGCACCTGCTCGGCTTCACCAACGTCGATGACGCCGGCCAGGAGGGCCTCGAACTCGCCTTCGATCACTGGCTGGCCGGCGAGGATGGCGCGAAGCGGGTCATCCAGGACCGCTACGGACGCATCGTGCAGAACGTCGAGAGCATCCGCCCGGCGCGGCCGGGCAAGGATCTGGTGCTGTCGATGGATCTGCGTATCCAGTACCTCGCCTACCGGGAACTGAAGGCCGCGATCCGTGACCAGCGCGCGCGTGCCGGCTCCGTGGTCGTCATCGACGTGGCGACCGGGGAGATTCTGGCGATGGTGAACCAGCCCGCCTACAACCCCAATGACCGCGAGCAGATCCAGCCGGCGATCTACCGCAACCGCGCCGCGACCGACATCTTCGAGCCGGGCTCCTCGATCAAGCCGTTCTTCGTCGCCGCCGGCATCGCCTCGGGCAAGTACGACAACCACAGCATCATCGACACCTCGCCCGGCTTCTTCAAAGTCGGCGCCAAGATCTTCGAGGACGAGCACAACCTCGGTGCCATCGACATCGCCACCGTGCTCGCCAAGAGCTCCAACGTCGGCATGGCCCACATCGCCCTCACGCTGCCGCCGCAGGGCATCTGGAGCACGCTCACGCACCTGGGCTTTGGCCAGGTGACGACCAGCGGCTTTCCGGGGGAATCGGCGGGCCTGCTGCCGAACTATGCGCAGTGGCGCCCGATCGGCATCGTCACCATGTCCCACGGCTATGGGCTGTCGGTGACGCCGCTGCAGCTGGCGCACGCCTACGCCACCGTGGGCGCGTTCGGCGTCGCCCGCCCGGTGTCGTTCCTGCGCCTCGAGGGCATCCCGGGCGGGGAGCGCGCCCTGGATGAACACGTTTGCCGCGAGCTGCTCGGCATGCTCGAGTCGGTGGTCGCCGCGGAGGGCACGGGCAAGCTTGCGGCCATTCCCGGCTACCGCGTCGCCGGCAAGACCGGCACCGCCTGGAAGGCGACCGCCGGGGGCTACTCGACCGATCGCTACATGGCCGTGTGGGGCGGGGTCGCGCCGGCGAGCGCGCCGCGCCTGGCGGCCGTCGTCGTGATCGATGAGCCGAGCGCCGGACAGCACATGGGCGGGCAGGTGGCCGCCCCGGTGTTCTCGCGCATCGTGGGCGGCGCGCTGCGCCTGCTCGCCGTCGCCCCCGATCAGCCGGTGAATGCGCCCGAAGAGCTGCCCGCCAGCCCCGCGCTCGGCACCGTGCGTACGGCGGCGCTGCCATGAGCGCGCCTCGTGCCAGCGCGGCGCGCCCGCTCGCCGAACTCGCCGCCGGCTTTGCCGAGGTGCCCGCGCAGGTGCAGGTGAGCGATCTGACCCTCGACAGCCGCGACGTAACGCCGGGGGCCTTGTTTCTGGCCTGCCGCGGCCGTACGCATCACGGGCTCGCGTTCGCACCCGAAGCCATCGCGCGCGGGGCGCGCGCGGTGCTCTACGAGCGCGAGGGGGCGCAAGCGCCGCCGGCTGCGGCTGCGGGCCTCTTTGTCGCCGCGGTACCGCACCTCAGTGACAAGGCGGGCGTGATCGCCGCGCGCTTCTTCGGGGCCCCCTCGCAGGCGCTCACCATCGCCGGCATCACGGGCACGAACGGCAAGACCACCTGTGCGTGGCTGCTCGCGCAGGCACTGCGGCACTGCCACCGTCCGGCCGCTTACATCGGCACGCTCGGCTACGGGCTGCCGCCGCAGGTGACGCCGACGGCGCACACCACCTCGGATGCGGTGAGCGTGCAGCGCCACCTGGCCGAGCTGCGCGACCTGGGCGCCGAGTGCGTGTGCATGGAGGTTTCCTCGCACGCGCTCGATCAGGCGCGCGTCAACGGCGTGCGCTTCCATACCGCAGTGTTCACCAATCTCACGCGCGATCATCTGGACTACCACGGCAGCATGCAGGCCTACGGGACCGCGAAGGCGCGGCTGTTCGCCTGGCCCGACTTAAGCTTCCGCATCATCAACGTCGATGACGCCTTTGGCCGCACGCTCGCCGCCGAGCCGGCCGCCGCCCCCCTCATCGTCACGACGCGCAGCGCGCACGCCCCGCTGCCGCCGGGCGCGCGCTTCGTGCGCGCGGTGCGCGTGACGCCCGACCCCGGGGGCCTGCTCATCGAGGTGGAATCGAGCTGGGGCAAGGCGCAGCTGCCGGTGCGGCTCGTAGGGGAGTTCAACGTCGACAA
>DATHLO010000214.1:0-3228 GCA_035488075.1 Steroidobacteraceae bacterium
GAAGCAGTCGCAGCTCAAGCGCCTCGGGACGTTCAAGCAAACCCATGCCGGCCGGGCGGCGCAGCTGCTCGAGCGCCTGCGGCGCACGGTGATCGAGAACGGCAACACCTTCGAGGTGCTGATGGAGGCTGTGCGCGGCGCATCGCTGGGCCAGATCACGCACACCCTGTACGATGTCGGCGGCCGCTACCGCCGCAACATGTAGGTCCCGATGAACGAATATCACGCGCCCTTGGCCGACATGAAGTTCGTGCTGCGCGAACTCGTGGATCGCGAGCTGCTCGCGCAGCTGCCGGATTTCGGTGAAATGACGCTGGACGTGGCGGAGTCGGTGCTGGAAGAAGCCGCCAGGTTCGCATCCGGCGTGCTGTCGCCGCTCAATCAAACCGGAGATGTGCAGGGCGCACGCTGGCAGGACGGACGGGTGCTGACGGCGGATGGCTGGAAGCAGGCATACGCCCGCTTCGTTGCCGACGGCTGGGGCGCGCTTTCCTGCCCGGCGCAATTCGGCGGGCAGAATCTGCCCCGCGTGCTGTCGGCGCTGGTCGAGGAGATGTGGAACGGCGCCAACGTGGCTTTTGCACTGTGTCCGATGCTGACCCGCGGCACGGTCGACGCCATCGAGCTGCGCGGTGCGGAGGGGCTGAAGGATACCTACCTCGCGAAGCTGGTGAGCGGCGAGTGGACGGGGACCATGAATCTCACGGAGCCGCAGGCCGGTTCCGACCTGTCCGCGGTGCGCACTCGTGCTGTGCCCGACGGCAGCGGCCGCTACCGCATCGAGGGCCAGAAGATCTTCATCACGTACGGCGATCACGACCTCACGGACAACGTCGTGCACCTGGTATTGGGGCGCGTTGCCGGGGCGCCCGAGGGGGTGAGAGGCATCTCGCTGTTCGTGGTGCCGAAATTCCTGGTGAATGACGACGGGTCGACCGGGGCGCGCAACGACGTTCAGTGCGTCTCGATCGAGCACAAGCTCGGCATCCGCGGCAGCCCCACCTGCGTGCTCGCCTATGGACAAAACGGCGGCGCGCTCGGCGAGCTGGTCGGCGAGGAAAACCGCGGCCTCGAGTACATGTTCATCATGATGAATGCGGCGCGCTTTTCGGTGGGTGTGGAGGGCGTGGGTCTTGCGGAGCGCGCCTACCAGACGGCGCTGCAGTATGCGCGTGAGCGGATACAAGGCACGGACAGCGGCGCGCGCGGCGGCCCGCGCGTCACCATCGTCCATCATCCGGACGTGCGCCGCATGCTGCTGCTGATGAAGTCGCAGACCGAAGCCATGCGCGCTCTGGCCGCCGTGGTCGCCGTGTCGCTCGACGCCGCCCGCCTGCACCCGCGCGCCGAGGAGCGGGAGCGCCACCAGGCCTTCGCCGATCTGATGATTCCCGTGGTCAAAGGCTGGTGCACCGAGAATTCCGTGGACATCGCCTCGCTCGGGATCCAGGTGCACGGCGGCGTCGGATTCGTCGAGGAGACGGGTGCGGCACAGTACCTGCGCGACGCACGCATTACGCCGATCTATGAGGGCACGACCGGCATCCAGGCCAACGATTTGATTGGCCGCAAGCTCGCGCGCGACGGCGGCCGCGCGGCGCAGGCCGTCATCGCCGACATGCGCTCAGCCGCTGCTGCAGCGACCGCCGCGCCGGCCGCAACGCGGAATCTGGCGGAGATCGCCGCGGCGCTCGCCGGCGGCGTCGACGCGCTGGAGCGGGCGGTGCGCTACGCGGTCGAGACCTACGGCCAGGACATCCGCAGCGTGTCGGTGGGCGCCGTGCCGCTGCTCAAGCTGTTCGGCATCGTGTCGGGCGGCTGGCAATTGCTCCGATCGGCATCCATTGCGCAGCAGCGGCTCGCCGCACCCGGCGGGGCCGGCGCCGACAGCGGCTTCCATCGCGCCAAGATTGCGACTGCGCGCTTCTATGCGGATCACGTGCTGTCGCAGGCAGCCGGCCTCGCGCACAGCATCGTGCACGGCGCGGCCGGCGCATTGGCCGAGGGCGTGCTCTAGGCTCCAGCCCACATGGACGGTCGATATCCGCAGCGCATCGTTTGCCTGACCGAAGAGCCCACCGAGGTTCTGTATGCGCTTGGGCTGTCGGATCTCATCGTCGGCATCTCCGGGTTCACCGTGCGCCCGGCGCGCGCGCGCCGAGAAAAGCCCCGCGTCTCGGCGTTCACCAGCGCCAAGATCGATCGCATACTCGCGCTCAGGCCGGATTTCGTGGTGGGCTTTTCGGATATTCAGGCCGATATCGCCCAGGCGTTGATCAAGAGCGGGATCGAGGTGTGGATCAGCAATCATCGTTCGGTCGCCGGCATCCTGGGCTACGTACGGCGGCTCGGCGCACTGGTGGGCGCGGCGGAGCCTGCCGAGCGCTATGCGCTCAAGCTGGAAGCACATGTCGAGGAAGTGCGCACAGCGGCCGCGCAATTGCGCTGCCGTCCGCGGGTTTATTTCGAGGAGTGGGATGAGCCGCTGATCACCGGCATTCGCTGGGTCAGCGAGCTGATCGGCATCGCCGGCGGGGATGACGTGTTCCCGGAACGTGCGCTCTGCTCTTTGGCCAAGGACCGTATCCTGGCCGATGCCGGCGAGGTGGTACGGCGTGCGCCGGACGTCGTGCTGGGGTCTTGGTGCGGCAAGCGCTTCCGCCCGGAGCGGGTTGCCGCCCGGCTCGGCTGGGAGGCGGTTCCCGCCGTGCGCGACGGGGAGTTGCACGAGATCAAATCGCCGCTGATTCTGCAGCCCGGCCCGGCCGCTCTGACCGACGGTCTCGATGCCATTCACCGCGTGTTGCGTCAATGGTCGGAGCGGCCTGCCGCCGCGCGCCGCTCCGCTTAAGGTCACTCCGAGTCCTTCGTGCCCTCCGTGCCGAATCCGTCGCCCCCCGAGACCGACGCCGTGCCTTCGCCGTGTGTGGATATCTGCCGCCTGGATGCGCGGGGACTGTGCATCGGGTGCCGGCGCAGCATCGAGGAAATCATGGAGTGGCCGCGCGCCAGCGCGGCGCGGCGGCGCCAGATTCTCGGCGACCTCACCCTACGAGGCGCGCCGGATCACTCGCGGTAGCGCTGCGGATCACTCGCGGTAAGAGCTGTCGATCCGATCCAGTCGTCGGAGAAGCCCCGGCCAAACGAGCTTGTCGGGTCCTTGGCCGTTGGAGACGGCGCGCGCCTGCTCCAGCGCCGTGTCGATGATGCCCTGCGCAACCGGTATCA
>DATHLO010000215.1:0-19606 GCA_035488075.1 Steroidobacteraceae bacterium
TCGAGGTGACAACCTTGGTCATGATCGTGCGCGACAAGGTCTGGTTGATCGACTCATCGAGCACCGTGGCCGGCGCCGAACGGCGGTTGGTCTCAAAACGCTCCCGGATACGGTCGAACACCACCACCGTGTCGTTGAGCGAATAGCCGATGACGGCGAGGATCGCGGGCACCACCGCCAGATCAAACGGCATCTGCGTGATCGAAAAGAAGCCGATCACCAGGATCGGGTCGTGCAGCACCGCGAAGATCGCACCGAGAGAGAGTCGCCAGGTATGGAAGCGCCAGGCGATGTAGAGAAAGATGAAGAACAGAGTGAAGAACAGCGCGTACATCGCGCTCGCCCGAAGCTCGCCGCCGACCTGCGGGCCGACGACGTCCAGCTGCACCACCTGTACGCCCGGATCGGCAGCCTTGAGTGCGCCCTCAAGACGCGCGCGCACCTCCGTGGCACTCTGTTTGGCATCGGGCGGCAGGCGGATCGCGATGTCGCGCGATGAACCAAAGTTCTGCACCTGCGGGTCGTTGAAACCGGCCGCCGTCAGCTGTGTGCGCACCGCGTCCACGTCGGTGGCGCGGCTGAAACTGACCTCGGCGTTCACCCCGCCGGTGAAGTCGATCGCAAGGTTCAGGCCGCGGGTGAAGAACGACGCGAGCGAGACCACCATGAACACGGCCGAGAGTGCGTACCACCACTTGCGGGTGGCCATGAACGGGAAGCTGGTCTGGTGACTGAAAAATTCCACGGATGATCCTTAGAGCGCCGCGCCGCGGCTAGCCGATGGCCAGACGCGCGAGTTTGCGTCGGCCGCCGTACATGAGCGTCAGCAGCGCGCGGCTGCCCATGAGGGAGGTGAACATGGAGGTCAGGATGCCGAGGGTGAGGACCACGGCAAACCCCTTGATCGGCCCGGTACCGAGCACCCACAGCACAACACCTGCGATCAGAGTCGTGATGTTCGAATCAGTGATCGCCGAGAGCGCCTTGTCGAAGCCGGAGCGGATGGCTGCCTGGGGTGAGACGCCCTTGCGGACCTCCTCGCGGATGCGCTCGTAGATCAGCACGTTCGCATCCACCGCCATACCGACTGTGAGGATGATACCGGCGATGCCCGGCAGCGAGAGCGAAGCGCGCATCATCGAGAGCAGCGCCGTCAGCAGCACGACGTTGGCCAGCAGCACAAGATCGGCCACCAGACCGAAGGTCTGGTAGTAGAGCGCCATGAAGAGGAACACGCCCGCCATGCCCACAACGAGCGCGGTTACCCCCTTCTGGATGTTCTCGCGGCCGAGGCTCGGACCGACCGCGCGCTCCTCGATGGCGTAGATACCGGTGGCCAGTGAGCCGGAGCGCAGCAACAAGGCGAGTTCGCGGGCTTCACCCGCGCCAAGACCCGTGATCTGGAACTGGTTGCTGAATACCCCGCGGATAGTGGCATCGTTGATGACCTCTTCATCGGTCACATCGCGCGTCGTCTTCTTGCCGTCGACCTCGGCGGTCTCGCGACGCTTCTCAATCAGCACCACCGCCATGCGCTTGTTGAGGTTTGCCTGAGTGGTCTTGAGCATGTTCTCGCCGGCGCGCGCGTCGAGCTTGATGTTGACGGCGGGTCCTTCCTGTGACTGACCGCTGGTGGCGTTGGTCAGCTGATCACCGGTGGCGATCACCTCGCGCTTGAGCAGCACCGGCCGGCCGAAGCGCGTGTGGGTGTACAACTTCGAGCCAAGCGGCGCGCGGCCGAGCTGCTGGGCCTCGAGCGCGTTGTTCTGCATGTCCTCGAGACGAAACTCGAGCGTCGCCACGCGCCCGAGAATGTCCTTCACCTCGGCTGAGTTCTGCACCCCCGGCAGCTGCACGTTGATGCGATCGACACCCTGGCGCTGCACGATCGGCTCGGAGACGCCGAGCTCGTTCACCCGATTGCGCAGCGTCGTGATGTTCTGCTGGATGGCGTAGTCCTGGCGCTCGCGGATCTGCGCGGTGGTCATGACGCCGCTGATGGCCGAACCGCTCGCGAGACTGTCGGTGCTGATCGCCAGTCCCTGCAAGGCCTGCGTGAGCGCGCTGCGGGCGGCACTCACGTCCGCCTCCGGCGGCAGCAGCACGCGCACCGCATTGGGCTTGTCGCTTCCCACCGCGAGCGTGCTCACGTCCTTGACCGGGATTTTGGCGCTCGCGAGGGCGCGCCGCGCGTCCTGGGCGTAGCCCTCGAGCGCCTGGCCGACGGCGGCATTCACATCCACCTGATACAGCAGGTACAGACCGCCGCGCAGATCCAGACCCAGGGGCATCGGGCGCAGACCCAGGGCACGCAAGAACTCCGGCGTACGTGGGGCAAACGACAGCGCCGTGATGTACTTATCGACGTACTTTTCGTTGACCGCGTCGCGCGCGGCGAGCTGATCGGCAACGTTGGCGAAGCGCACCATGAGGCGTCCGCCGTCGATGTAGCTCTTCTCGAAGTGAATCTTGCGCTCCGTGAGGAACGCCTCAACCTCCTTCGCGCCGTCGCTCGTGACGGCGCTGTGGTCCTTGCGCGCCGCCTGCAGCGCCGGGTCTTCGCCGAACAGGTTCGGCAGCGCGAACAGCAGGCCGAGCAGCAGCACCACCGCGATGAGGATGTACTTCCAGCGGGCGTACTCCAACATCTCAGGCGCTCTTGAGGGTGCCCTTGGGCATCAGCTGCGTGATCTGCGTCTTCTGCACCTTGACGCGCACAGCATCGGCAATCTCCAGCGTAACGAAGGTGTCACCCACCTCGGTCACCTTGCCCAGCAGTCCCCCGGTCGTGACCACCTCGTCACCGACCGCGAGCTTCGTGATCAGGTTCTGATGCTCCTTCGCCCGCTTCTGCTGCGGACGGAACAGGAGGAAGTAAAAGATGACAAAAAACACGGCCACCATGAGCAGCGGCGTGAACTGGCTCGGGGCAGCAGGGGCGGCCTGCGCCCAAGCGTCGGAAATCAAACCATTCATGTGTGCGGTCCGGGCGGCGAAAAGGGCGGCATTATGCCATAGCGTCGGCCGCGCGCCGGGCTGCAAGGAAAACCCCGGCCCAGGCGGCCAGCCGACCTGCCCGGATGGCGCTGCGCAGCGAGCGCAGCAACTCCAGGTAATAGTGCAGGTTGTGGATCGTGTTCAGCCGCGCGCCCAGGATCTCGTTGCAGCGATCCAGATGGCGCAGGTAGGCACGGCTGTAATTGCGACAGGTATAACACTCACACGCCGGATCAACCGGTCCCAGGTCCTCCTGGTGAGCGCTGTTGCGGATGTTGATCACGCCGCCGGAGGTAAAGAGGTGCCCGTTGCGGGCATGGCGGGTCGGCATCACGCAGTCGAACATGTCGATGCCGCGCAGCACCGCGGCCACGATATCTTCCGGCCGCCCCACCCCCATGAGATAGCGCGGCTGCAGCTCGGGCATATGCGGCACGAGCGCCTCGAGAATCCCCAGCCGTTCCGCTTCTGATTCGCCGACGGCGAGCCCCCCTACGGCGAACCCCGGCCACTCCAGGCGCTGCAGGCTCTCAAGGGAGGCGAGGCGCAAATTCGGGTACATCCCGCCCTGCACGATGCCGAACAGTCCGCCCGGTGGCTCGCCGGGGCCGCCGTAGTAGTGGCGGTGACTGCGCTCAGCCCAGCGCATGGAGCGCTCCATAGAGGCGCGCGCCTCGCTCTCGGTCGCCGGGTGCTCGGTACAGTCATCTAGGGCCATCGCGATGTCTGAGCGCAACGCCAGCTGCATGTCCATCGAGTCCTCTGGGGTCAGCCGCACCTCACTGCCGTCGATCGGCGAACGGAAATGCACGCCCTCCTCGCTCAGACGCCGCAGGCTCTTGAGACTGAAGACCTGAAAGCCGCCCGAATCGGTGAGGATCGGGCGCTGCCAGTGCATGAAGCGGTGTAAACCCCCATGCGCGCCGATCACCTTGGCACCCGGACGCAGCAACAGGTGAAAGGTGTTGCCGAGGATGATCTGCGCACCGAGTCCCTCGAGCTCCTCCGGAGTCATGGCCTTGACGGTGCCGTAGGTACCGACCGGCATGAAGGCGGGAGTCTCGATCGCACCGTGGCTCGTGAGCAGACGCCCCACGCGCGCCGCGCCGTCGCGTGCTTCGACGCTGAAGCTCGGCCTCACGCGTGTGCCCGCGTGAGCAGCATCGCGTCCCCGTAGCTGAAGAAGCGGTAGCGCGCCTGTACCGCGTGCGCATACGCCTCAAGCACGGCGCCGCGCCCCGCGAACGCGCACACCAGCATGAGGAGTGTCGACTCGGGCAGATGAAAGTTGGTCAACAGCACATCACTCACCTGAAACTCAAATCCCGGCGTAATGAAAAGCCGCGTCTCCCCAGACCAGGGCGCAAGCCTACCTGCACCGGCGCGCACCGCGGACTCCAGCGCCCGCACGACCGTGGTACCGACCGCCACCACACGGCCGCCCGCAGCACGCGTGCGCGCGATCGCCGCGCAGGCCTCCGCGCTCACCTGCACCTGCTCTGCGTGCATGTGGTGCGCGTCGAGCTCATCCACGCGCACGGGCTGAAAGGTGCCGGCGCCCACGTGCAGCGTCACGAACGCACGCGCGATGCCGCGCGCGGCCAGTGTCTGGGCGAGCGCTGCATCAAAATGCAGGCTCGCGGTGGGGGCGGCCACCGCTCCCGGCTCGCGCGCAAAGATACTCTGGTAACGCACGCGGTCCTCGGCGACCGCGGCACGCCGAACGTAGGGTGGCAGCGGCACCGCGCCCCAGCGCTCGAAGAACTCGAGCGTCGGCGCGGGCAGCTGGATGCGCCACAGGTCCGCTTCGCGCCCGAGCACGCGTACCGCGCCGCCGGGGGTTTGCACCTCAAGCGCCACGCGGATCGGCTTGCTGGCCGAGAGCTGCGCCAGCGCCTCATGGCCGGTGAGTGCGCGTTCGAGCAGGATCTCGACCCGCCCGCCCGAGGGCTTCGTGCCGAGCAGCCGCGCTGGCACGACGCGCGTGTCGTTGAGCACCAACAGATCCCCGGGCTCAAGCAGCTGCGGCAGATCGCGCATGGCCCGATCCGAGCGCACGCCGGTGAGGCCATCGAGCACGAGCAGCCGGCTCGCGGAGCGCTCGGGAAGCGGGCTCTGGGCGATCAGTTCGGCGGGCAGTTCATAAGTGAAGTCCTGGCGGCGCACGCGCGCATGTTACACGCTGCCTTGCGCGCGCCAGCCGCCCTGCCGCGGCGCGCCGACCTCAGGCGGCCCCGGCCCCGAGCACCACCACCTGGGGGCTCGCGTGCCCGTGCGTCGCCGCCGAGGCGTCACGGCGTGCGCGTTCGCGGTGCCCGGATCTCTCGGGCAGCGTGCTCTGCACCTCGAGTGTCTTGTGCTGGCGCAGGATGCGCAGCGTCACCTTCTCCCCGGCCTGATAGGAACTCAGGATGCGCGTCGCGTGCGAGCCGCTCGAGGGCTCGCGGCCGTCGATGGCGAGGATCACATCCCCGTCTTCGAGCTTGAGGGCGCCATCGGCGGGCGCACGCACCACCAGCACGCCCTTGTCGCTGCCAAAATAACTGCCGAGTCGCGGCGTCAGCGTCGCCAGCTCCATATCCCCGAGCGGCCGGTGCATGAGCAAACCCGGCAGCTCCGGCAGCACCAAGTTGAGGTCCGGCATGCCATTAGCGCTCACAAAGACGCCCGGACGCGCACGCGCGGTGACCGTGAACTCAAGCGCTTTGCCCTCACGCAACACCCGCACCGGCACGGGGCTGTCGGGTTTGACATCCCGCAGGATTTGCGCGACCTCGCGTGCGGGCGCAGCGCCCGTGAGCGCAGTTCCATTCAGGGCGACGATGACATCACCGGCGCGGATGCCGGCCTCGGCCGCCGGGCCACCCGGACTGACGTCGCCGACGCGTGCACCGGCCTTACCGCTCAGTGGTTCCAGTTGCACCCCGATGATGACGCGGGTACCGGCGGTGGGCATCATCTCTTCGATCAACGTGCTGCTCAGCTGCGTCGACAGCCGCGCAACGTCGTGCGCCGCCTGCTCGAGGCGCTGCTGCGCAGCTTGCAGCTGTGCGTCTACGTCGGCGTTGTTCGGTGCTCGCGGTGGCTGCGGTGCAGGCGCAGGTGCGGGTGCCGGGGGGACGGGGGCCGTGGGAGCATCCGCCGCCGGCGACCGCACCGGGAGCAGCGCCAACAGGACCGCGCCGGCCAGCCCGGTCACGGTGCAGAACCCGAACAGTTGACTCTTCGGCATGTGTCCTCCTACCAATTCAGGGCGTCTCGTTCGCCAGGGTCTCCGCGTAGCGCACTTGCACCAGGGTGCCGAGCAACCGCGAGCGCTCCTGCTGCAGGGCGGCGAGCCGCGCCGGCGCTGCACGCGCGCCGCGCGCCGCGGTGAGCAGGTCATCGAGTTGTGCAATGCGATCCTCAAGTCCCACCACGGCTGCGCGCGTGCCCACGTGCACCACCGCCGGCTCGCTCGGCAGGCTCGCCAGCCAGCGTTCACCCGCGCCCGCGCGCGGCGGCAGCGCCTCATCATCAGGACCCAACGCCGGCGGCGCGGCTGCACTGGTGCCGACGTTGTGCGCGTGGTTCGCGAGCGGCACCGGTCCGCTCAGACGCACCAGCAGCGCGAGCCCGCCGACGCCGATCACGGCGGCGACCGCGAGCCGCCGGCCACCGGCGAGGCTGCGGGCGCCACGCGCGCGCTCGCGCGCACGCCGCTCGAACTCAGAATAGCCGTAGGGCGGCGCGCTTTCGGCGGGCAACTCGCGCAGCAGCCGCGTGAGCCCGCGTGGCTGAGGATCTAGATCAGGGTGCATGAGGGTGGATGTTCCTGTGGCTCAAGGCAGGCGCGTAGACGCGCGTGCGCCCGCGAAAGCTGCGTCTTGGAAAAGCTCACGGAGCGACCAAAGGCATGCGCGATTTCCTGGTGCGAGTAACCCTCCACTTCGTACATCCACACGATCGCGCGCGCCGTCGGCGCAAGACTCGCGAGCGCCCGCTCAAGGTCGATGTGCTCGCCGGCATAGCCGGGTGTGATGAGTGCCGCGACCTCTGCGGCCACGCCACAGTCGACTGGTTCCAGGCACATGCGGGCCCGCTTCCAGGGCGAGCGCAGATACATCAGGCAGCGCGAGATGGCGATCTGCCGCAGCCACGCACCGAGGGGGGCCTCGTGGCGAAACTGCGGCAGGCGTTCGTAGAAGGTCATCATCGTGTCCTGAAACAAGTCCTCCGACAGGGCGCGCTGTCCGACCATGCGGCGAATCAGCGTGAGTGTGGCGGGCGCCAGCGCCACATAGAGTGCCTGGCGCGCCGGAGCATCCCCCGCACAGGCGCGTGTCAGCAGTTCGCGCGGAACAGCGATTTCAGCCAGTCGGGTCACGGAAGACTTAGATGCGCGAGGGTGCCAAAAGGTCGCAACCCCGCATGCGATACCCATCGCGGCCCGGGGGCTCTATACTCGCGCCCGTCCCGCTGGCGCGGGAATGAGCACTCGATGCCCGAGTGGCGGAATTGGTAGACGCAGCGGACTCAGACGAAAAAACTTGAGCCCCCGCGGAGAAATCCCCGGGGTGAAGCCCGTCAAACTCGGTGAAGGCCCTTAGCGCATCTGCTCGAGCTGATGCCGAGCCAAGCCCTCGTAAAACCGGGGGAAGGTGTAGAGAGCAGACGGCGGGCACCTAAAGCCCACGAGGCCACGGTGAAGGCGTGCTCCAGACCACGAACGCGTGCGGTGTTGCCGTGCGCGGCGGCCAAAGCCGAGGTGGTACGAAAATCCGCCGCCCTTAAAAGCGTGTCGGTTCGACTCCGACCTCGGGCACCACACCTGCTGCACGCGCCAATGGAACGACATGGGTCGCTCAAGTCCGATCGTTGCACAGGCGATCCGGTTGCGCGTTGCAACAAACCCGTGCGGCGCTCGACCTAACACGGTTGCGAACTGTCGCCGTTCACAGACTGGTTGCAGACCTGTCTGCGGGCGTGAGAGTTTGCGGTTTAAGAAAGAACAGGGACGGTTTGATGCTGCGCCAGCTCGCGGGTCTCGCAGGGACGCTTCCACTCATCGTTTTGCTCGCCGCCTGCGGTCAGGTGGCCACCAGCTCGCTCGGGGACAGCGGCAGCAGCACCGCCGCGCCCAGCATTACGCAACAACCGACGCCGCAGTCCGTCCCGGCGGGCACGATCGCCAGCTTTTCCGTCACGGCCACAGGTTCTACGCCGCTGAACTATCAGTGGAACAAGGATGGCAGCGCCATACCGGGGGCGACGAGCCCCAGCTATAGCACCCCGGCCGCCCCGGAGGATGACGGGGCGATGTTCGACGTCGTGGTGAGCAACCCGGTCGGCAGCGCACAAAGCAGCGCGGCTCCGCTACACGTAACGGCGACCCCCGTGGCGCCTGCCATCACCACGCAACCGGCCGGGCAGAGCATCATCAGCGGACAAAGTGCGACCTTCAACGTCGTGGCGAGCGGGACGAGCCCGCTGTCCTACCAGTGGCTGAAGAACGGGAACGCGATCGCAGCAGCCACCTCCGCCAGCTATAGCACTCCGCCCACGAGCAGCGCGGATAACGGCGCACTCTTCAGCGTGGTAGTGAGCAATTCCGTGGGCAGCGTCGCCAGCGCGGGCGCGCCGCTAACGGTCACTACTGCCGCCGGCGGCGCGGTGGCCCCGACGATCACCGTACAGCCGGCGGATCAAACCGTCAGCTCCGGACAGAGCGCTACTTTTGCCGTCGCGGCGAGCGGCAGTGCGCCTCTGAGTTATCAGTGGCAGAAGAACGGCCTCGCGCTTGCCGCGGCCACCTCCGCCACTTACACAACCCCACCGGAAACAATAGGCGACAATGGCGCCCACTTCTCCGTGCTCGTCCGTGACGCTGCCGGCAGTGTCGCCAGTCGCGCGGCAAGGCTCTTGGTAAAGGCGGCGCCCTCGCCACCTCCGCCCTCGCCACCTCCGCCCTCGCCACCTCCGCCGACGCCGACGCCGCCTCCGCCTCCGCCGCCTCCGCCTCCGCCAACGCCACCTCCGCCGACGCCGCCTCCGCCGCCGTCAGCTCGGGGGACCGATGTCGTCACTTATAAGAACGATCTGGCACGCTCGGGGCAGAATCTGACGGAAAAAACGCTCACCCCGGCGAACGTCGCCGCGGCGAGCTTCGGCAAGCTGCGCTTCCTCAGCACCGACGGCAAGGTTGACGCGCAGCCGCTCTACCTGTCCGCGCTCAACGTCGGCGGCGTGCCTCACAACGTGGTGTTCGTCGCCACCGAGAACGACTCGGTCTATGCCTTCGATGCTGACAGCGGCACGCAGCTATGGCGGGTTTCGCTGATACCCGCAGGCGAAGCCGCCAGCGGCCCGATTAACTGCGACCAGGTCACGCCTACGATCGGCATCACCTCGACCCCGGTCATTGATCGCTCGGCCGGGGCCCACGGGATGATCTATGTCGTGGCCATGACCCAATCGGGCGGCGGCAGCACTTACCATCAGCGCCTGCACGCGCTCGATGTGACAAGCGGCGCGGAGCTCTTGGGCGGCCCGACCGAGATCACCGCCTCGTACGCGGCAAGCTCCGGAACCCTCACCTTCGATCCGCAGCAGTATGCGGAGCGCGCCGCCCTGCTGCTGCTGAACGGCACCCTCTACACCAGCTGGACCTCGCACTGCGATAACAAGTTCTACACCGGCTGGCTGATCGCCTACAGCCAAAGCACGCTCGCGCAGACCGCGGTGCTTAACGTGGGACCCAACAGCGGCGGCCTTGGGCCGGCGATCTGGATGTCAGGCGGCGGACCGGCCGCCGACGCGGCGGGCAACATCTACCTGTTGACCGCCAACGGTGCCTTTGAGGAAACACTCAACGCGAGCGGTTTCCCCAACATGGGCGACTTCGGCGATTCGTTCGTGAAGCTCTCGACGGGTGGCGGCGGTTTGCATGTCGCAGACTATTTCTCACCGTCCGTCACCACGTTCCTGTCGAACAATGACCTTGACCTCGGCTCGGGCGGCATCCTGCTGCTGCCGGATCTGACGGATGCGGGCGGCACGCTGCGTCATCTGGCCGTGGGCGCCGGCAAAGACGGCAATATCTACGTCGTCAACCGCGACGCCATGGGGCACTTCAGCGCGAGCAGCAACAACATCTGGCAACAGCTGAGCAGCGTGCTCGGCAATGTTCTGAGCGGCGGCGGCAGCGGCGGCGTCTGGTCGACGCCGGCCTACTTCAATGGCCGCCTCTACTACGGTCCGGCGAGCGGTCCGCTGACAGCCTTCTCGATCGCCAATGCCAGGCTGTCCACGACGCCAAGCTCGGTGAGTGCGGTGAACTTCACTTATCCGGGTACCGCGCCGGCGATCTCAGCAAACGGCACGGCGAACGGCATCGTGTGGGCGCACATGAACAGCAATCCGGCCGTGTTGTACGCGTTCGACGCTACCAATCTCGCCAGTGTGCTTTACACCAGCTCCGATGCCGGTGGGCGCGACCAGTTGGGGGCGGGCAATAAGTTCATCACGCCCACGATCGCCGACGGCAAGGTGTTCGTCGGCACCCCGACGGGCGTCGCGGTCTTTGGCCTGCTGCACTAGCCTGCGAAACGCCCCGATCTGACCCACGGGCCGCGGACGCGGCGTCGACAAGCTGCGAGCGCGCCCGTATCCTCGGGGCATACCATGAAGTTGAAGTTCTGCAGCCAATGCGGCGCGCCCGTGCAACTGCGTGTGCCGGACGGGGATCATCTGCCGCGCTACGTCTGTGAGGCGTGCGGCACCATCCATTACCAGAATCCGCGCCTGGTGGTCGGCTGTGTGCCCGAGCATGAGGGCAGCATTCTGCTGTGCCGCCGCGGAATCGAGCCGCGCCGCGGCTACTGGACGGTGCCCGCCGGCTTCATGGAGAACCACGAAACGCTGCAGGAAGCCGCCGCGCGCGAGTCGCAGGAGGAGGCGCTCGCCAGGGTCGTGATCGGTTCCCTGCTGAGCGTGGTCACCGTGCTGCACGCCGAGCAGGTGCACGTTTTCTTCCGTGCGGCGCTGCCGGAGGCGCGCTTCGCGGCCGGGCCCGAGAGCCTGGAAGTGGCCCTGCTGGCCCCAAAGGACATCCCCTGGGATGAGCTCGCCTTCCGCAGCACCGAGTTCACGCTGCGCCGTTACCTCGAGGACAAGGCCGCGGGCCGCGAGCAGCACTACTTCACGACCCTCGATCAGCACGCCAAACAGCCCCCACGGGCCTGATTCACGGGTGTGAGGCGGCGTGGCACAATGCCGGCCCCCTGCGGCGTGCGGTTTGAGGCGCGCGCGTGGACCGCCGGGGCGCACCCCTTTGAGGAAAACGAATGACTTTTGTCGTCACCGAAAACTGCATCAAGTGCAAGTACATGGACTGCGTGGAGGTGTGTCCGGTCGACTGCTTTCACGAGGGACCGAATTTCCTCACGATCGATCCTGAGGAGTGCATCGACTGCACGTTGTGCGAACCGGAATGCCCGGTGGAAGCGATTTTCTCCGAGGAGGAGCTGCCGGCTGGTCAGGAGCACTTCAAGGAACTCAACGCGGAGCTTGCCAAGCAGTGGCCGGTGATCACCGAGAAGAAGGATGCGCCCGCCGACGCCAAGGAGTGGGAAGGCAAGCCGGATAAGCTCAAGCTGCTCGAGCGCTAGCGGCCTGCGCCGCCGGTCGAGCTAACGCTGTGCGGTCGCCGCCTTGGCGGCCTCTTTCGCGGCGTCCTGCAGACTCTTGACCAACACGTCCGGCGGCTCGTAACCACCCAGCAGTTCCCCGTCGGTCATGATGATGGCCGGCGTTCCCTGCAGCGCGAAGTCCTGACCGAGTTTGTAGGAGTGCGCCACCGGATTATCGGTGCAGGGCTTGATCTTGAGGTCCTGACCGAGCTTCGCGCGGGTGAGCGCATCGTTGCGGTCCGGCGAGCACCACACCTGTTCGGCCTTGGTCCACGAGGAGGTGTTCGGGCCGGTGCGCGGGTACAGCAGGTAGCGCACGCGAATGCCGAGGCGGTTGTACTCGGCCATCTGGCTGTGCAGCTTGCGGCAGAAACCGCAATCCACGTCCGTGAAAACCGTGATCGTGTACTTCGCATCCTGCGGCCCGAAAATCAGCATTTGGCTTTCGGGGAACGCGGCAATCATCTGCGCGCGCAGCTCCCGGCGGTGCGCTTCGGTGAGGTTGTTGTCCTTGGGGATGTCGTACAGATCGCCATTGATCGCGTACTTGCCGTCCGCCGTGACATAGGCGATTTCGGTGCCGTGGGTGTACTCGTAGATACCCTTAATCGGTGAGGGCCGCAGCTCATCGGCCTTGGCGCCGGGAATGTGGCTCGCGACCTCGGCAGGCGTCGGCGCGTCTTCCGGCTCCGCTGCCGGCTGCTGTGCCGACGCTGCCGTTTGCGCCAGCGTGCCGCACAGTGCCAGTAACCCGACCAACCACTTGCGTGCCATGGAATGTCCCGTCACTTCTCGTGTGTGCTTTGGAGCCGCCGGGCCGCGTAAAGGTTCATCACCCGTCGCGTCCGTGCGCGTCTGAAGTCTAGCAGAGGGGCCGTCCCCGGGCAGAAATGCGGGCGCCGGCGCGCGTTCAGCCGCGCGGATGGTGCGTTCCGTGCAGGTCCTTGAGGCGCTCGCGCGCGACGTGGGTGTAGATCTGGGTCGTGGAGAGATCGCTGTGACCGAGCAGCATCTGCACCACGCGCAGGTCCGCGCCGTGATTGAGCAGGTGCGTCGCGAAGGCGTGCCGCAGGGTATGCGGGGAGAGTCCCTTGGCGATTCCCGCCTTGCGCGCGTAACGCTTGATGATGTGCCAGAAGGCCTGGCGCGTCATGCGGTCGCCGCGCCGCGTCGGGAACAGGTAGTCGGTCTGACGCTCGAGCAGGATCTCCCCGCGCGGGCCGCGCGCGAACTCCTTGAGTGCGCGCATGGCCTCCTCGCCCAGGGGAATCAGACGCTCGCGGTCGCCTTTGCCGAGGATGCGGATCACCCCCTGGTTCAGGTTGATCTGGCTCTGGCGCAGGTTCACCAGCTCCGAAACACGCAGTCCGGTCGCGTACAGCACCTCGAGCATGGTGCGGTCGCGGTTGCCGAGCGGGTCGCTGACCACGGGGGCCGATAAGAGCGACTCGACTTCCTCCTCGGTCAGCGAGCGCGGCAGCGAACGGCCGATCTTCGGCATGGCGATCTGCGCGGTCGGATCCTCGCGGATGGCGCCTTCGCGCATGAAGTAGCGGAAGAAGCGCCGGAAGCTCGACAGTTGGCGCGCGGTTGAGCGCGGCCGGGCACCGGCGCGCACGCGCCAGGCGATGAAGTCCTGCAGATCCGCCCGCGAAGTGCGCATGATCGGCACGCTGCGCTCGGCCAGCCAGCGGGCGAGCGCGGTGAGATCGGCGCGGTAGGCGGCCAGGGTGTTGGGGGACAGGCCCCGCTCCATCCACACCGCATCCAGAAAGCGGGAAACCGCAGGATCTGCCGAATCGGCGCTGGAGGTCATGGCGATCGCGGTATTGGACAAGCCTGGTCTCGCTAAGGAAGCTAAGGTCACCGCCTGCCCCCGCCTGCGCAGTGTGCGTGCCTCCACTTCCCGGTAATGTGGTGACCCCAGTATGGTGAGCGCAGGCTCCCGATCGACGTGACCATCTTCACATCAGCGCCCCCGCATTAACATAAAGAGAACCAGTTCACATCCGCGCATGCGTTTCCGCTCATGAGCCACGAGACTTTGTGAAGCTGCCCGCCATGTCCCGGGCATTCGTGCTGGTGCCACTGCGGGTGCTGTACGCGCTGTGGCTGAGCGTGAGCTTCCTGGCGGTCGGCCTGATCACGCTCGCCCTCCTGATCGTGCTGCCGCGCCTGCCGCAGCGGCGCGCGGCCGCGCGCGCCCTGGCGCGCCTGTTTCTGCGTGCCGCGGGGCTGCCGCTCACCGTGCGCTTCAGCGAGCACCTGCCGGCCGGCCAATGCGTGGTGGTCTGCAATCACGCAAGCTACCTTGACGGCATCGTGCTCACCGCGGCGCTGCCGCCGCAATTTGGCTTCGTCATCAAGCGCGAGATGGCACACGTGCCCCTCGCCGGTGCGCTGCTGAAGCGCCTCGGCTCGCAGTTCGTCGAGCGTTTCGACCGGCACCGCAGCGCCGCCGATGCGCGCCGCGTGCTGCGCAGCGCCAGCCAGGGAGCCTCGGTCGTTTTTTTCCCCGAAGGCACCTTCACCCGTACGCCGGGGCTGTTGAAGTTTCACCTCGGAGCGTTCGTCACCGCCGTGCGCGCGGGTTGTCCGCTGGTGCCGGCCGTGGTGCGCGGCACGCGCCGTGCCCTGCCCCCGAGCCGCGCTTTGCCCGTGCCCGGGCGCCTCGAACTGCAGCTCCTGCCGGCGATCGCCGCGCCGGCGGGCGCGCCGGATGAGCATGCGGCGCCGAAGTTACGCGAGGCGGCGCGCCACGCGATGCTGGCGGCTCTGGGCGAACCGGACCTCACATGTTGCGACGATACTGACCGCCCACCTGATACAGCGCATGCGAGATCTGCCCCAGCGAGCAGACCTTGACCGATTCCATGAGCTCGGCGAAAACGTTGCCGCCGCTTGCGGCCACCTGCTGCAGGCGCGCGAGCGCGGCCGGCGCACGCGCCGCATTGCGCGCCTGAAAGGCGCGCACCGCCGCGACCTGCGCCTGTTTCTCTTCCTCGCTCGAGCGGATGAGTTGCGCCCCCTTGTGTTCCTCGGCGGCGTCATTGCCGGAGAGGAAGGTGTTGACGCCCACGATGGGCAAGGAGCCGTCGTGCTTCTTGGTCTCGTAGTAGAGCGACTCCTCCTGGATTTTGGCGCGCTGGTACATCGTTTCCATGGCGCCGAGCACGCCGCCGCGCTCGGACAGCGCCTCGAACTCCTTGTACACCGCCTCTTCCACCAGATCCGTCAGGTAGTCGATGGCAAATGAGCCCTGCCAGGGGTTCTGGATCTTATTGAGGCCCAGCTCGCGATTGATGATGAGCTGAATCGCCACTGCGCGGCGCACGCTCTCCTCGGTCGGCGTGGTGAGCGCCTCGTCGTAGGCGTTGGTGTGCAGGCTGTTGCAGTTGTCGAACAGCGCGTACAGCGCCTGCAGCGTCGTGCGGATATCGTTGAAGGAGATCTCGCGCGCATGCAAGCTGCGTCCCGAGGTCTGTACGTGATATTTGAGCATCTGGCTGCGCGGGCCGGCGCCGTAGCGATCGCGCATGGCGCGCGCCCAGATGCGCCGCGCCACGCGGCCGATGACGACGTATTCCGGGTCCATGCCGTTGGAGAAGAAGAACGACAGATTGGGCGCGAAGTCGTCGATCTTCATGCCGCGCGCCAGGTAGTACTCGATGATGGTGAAGCCGTTGGCGAGCGTGAAGGCGAGCTGCGAGATCGGGTTCGCGCCGGCTTCGGCGATGTGGTAGCCGGAGATCGACACCGAGTAGAAGTTGCGCACGCGCTGATCGATGAAGTACTGCTGCACGTCCCCCATCATGCGCAGCGCAAACTCGGTGGAGAAGATGCAGGTGTTCTGCGCCTGGTCCTCCTTGAGGATGTCCGCCTGCACCGTGCCGCGCACGGCCTGCAGGGCGCGCGCACGGATGCGCTCGTAGATTTGCGGCTCCACGAGCTGATCCCCGGTTACCCCGAGCAACGCGAGGCCCGAGCCGTCGTGGTGTGCCGGCAGCGCGCCCTTGTAGTCCGGCGGCGCCACCCCGCGCGCCTCGGCGAGCAAGGCGGCGATCTTCTGCTGTGCCTCGGCCCAGCGGCCCTCGGCCTTCAGGTAAACCTCGACCTGCTGATCGATCGCGGTATTCATGAACATCGCCAGGATCATCGGCGCCGGCCCGTTGATCGTCATGGACACCGAGGTCGTGGGCAGACACAGATCGAAACCCGAGTAGAGCTTCTTCATGTCATCGAGCGTCGCGATCGACACCCCCGAATTACCCGTGCGCCCGTAGACATCCGGGCGGGTGTCCGGATCCTCCCCATAAAGGGTGGTCGAATCGAACGCCGTCGAGAGCCGCGCCACACCGTGGCCGTGAGCGACGTAGTGGAAGCGCCGGTTGGTGCGCTCCGGCCCCCCCTCGCCGGCGAACATGCGCGTCGGGTCTTCTTCCTCGCGGCGGTAGGGATACACCCCGCCGGTGTAGGGGAAGGCGCCGGGCAGGTTTTCATTGAGCAGAAAATGCAGCAGCTCCCCCCAGTCCTTCAGATGCGGCACGGCGAGCTTGGGGATGGGTGAGCGCGAGAGGCTCTCGGTGTAGTTCTCACCCTTCACCAGGCGCTCGCGCACCGGGTAGGCATAGCTCGCATCGGTCGCCGCACGGGCGCGTGCCGGCCACGCCTTAAGCTCAGCCACAGCTTCGCCGCCCATCTCATCGAGGGCACGGTTGTAGCTCGCCCGCAAAGTGCGGCGCGTGGCATCCGCGGCGGGCTCTTCGAGCAGCCCCTGCGGGTAGGGCTCAAGCGGCGTGGGCAGTGGTGCATCGTGCAGCGACTTCAGCGACTCATAGAGTCCGAAGGCGCGGCGCGCCGCCTCGGCCTGCGCCTCGATGCGCGCGCGTGCCGTGCGACCGCCCTGCGCGATCTCGGCGAGGTAGCGCGTGCGGGCTCCGGGTACGAGCGGGGTACGGGCCGTGAGGGCGGTAGGACCGGCATCGGTCACATGCCAGCTGCGGCCGCCGAGCTGCTTGGCGCTGAGGGCGCCGCAGATCGCGGCGAAGAGCCGATTGACGCCCGGGTCATTGAAGCGGCTGGCGATCGTCGGATACACGGGCAGCTCCGCATCGGGCAGCTGTGCACGCTCGGGGTGATTGCGGCGCCATTGCTTGCGCACGTCGCGCAGACCGTCCTCGGCGCCGCGCTTCTCGCTCTTGTTGAGCACGATGAGGTCGGCGTAGTCGAGCATGTCGATCTTCTCGAGCTGGCTCGCCGCCCCGTACTCGCTCGTCATGACGTACACCGCCAGGTCGACCAGATCAACGATCTCGGTGTCGGACTGCCCGATGCCCGCGGTTTCCACGATCACCAGATCAAAACCGGCCGCCTGATACAGCTCGATCACGTCCTTGAGCACCGCGGAGGTCGCCAGATGCGCCCGCCGCGTGGCGAGTGAGCGCATAAAGACGCTGTCCGCCGCGAGGCTGTTCATGCGGATACGGTCCCCGAGCAGCGCGCCGCCGCTGCGCCGGCGCGTCGGGTCCATCGCCACGACCGCGATCTGCGCCTGCGGAAAATGCCGCACCAGCCGCGCCAGCAGTTCGTCCGTGAGACTTGACTTGCCGGCCCCGCCGGTGCCGGTGACGCCGATGACCGGTACCCGGTGGCGCGAACGGGCCAGGGCCCGACGCACCTGCTCCGCCTGTGCCTCGACCCCCGCGGCCCCCTCGAGGACCGAGATGGTGCGGGCGATCAGGCCGTGGTCGCGCGCGTTCAGCGGCCGAAACTCATAAGGGGGCCTGCGCACCGCGCCGAGGCGCTGGAACACATCATCGATCATGCCGGTGAGCCCGAGGCGGCGGCCGTCTTCGGGGGTGTAGATCTTCTCCACCCCGTAACGCTCGAGCGCTGCGATCTCATCCGGGGAGATCGTGCCACCGCCGCCCACGACGACGCGCACGTGCTCGTAGCCGCGCTCGCGCAGCATGTCGATCATGTAGGTGAAGTATTCGTTGTGGCCGCCCTGATAGGAGCTGACCGCGATCGCGTCCGCATCCTCCTCGATGGCGGCGCGCACGATGTCCGCGACACTGCGGTTGTGCCCGAGGTGCACCACCTCGGCCCCACGTGCCTGCAGCAGGCGGCGGATCATGTTGATGGCGGCGTCGTGGCCGTCGAAGAGCGAGGCGGCGGAGACGAAGCGCAGCGGCGGCTGCGCGGCCAGCGCGTCACTGCGCGGGCTGAGCGCGCCCCCTTTGAGTCCGGCGTTCATAATGCGTTTCTCGCTGGCGGCACGTAGTCCGATTGATGGATGGACTTACCTGTTTACCCGCGGGTAGGATGTCTACTCGTGAGTATGATCGAGACGCCGGCAGCCGGTCAACGAGGCTGCGGGCGGGTCTTTTTCCGCGTCCGGCAGGTCACGCTGCTGACGCCGCGCCGCTATAATACGCCTTAAACCATGAACAACCGTCGCTCCAGTCCCGCCACCGCGGGCAAGCACCCCGCGCCCGCCGCCTCCCCCTGGAAGGCGAGCCACGAACGCCAGCGCGACCGGGAAGTGAAGCGCGACGCGGTCATCCGGGCCGCGGCGCGCGAGTTCAACCGCAAGGGCTACCACAATACCTCCCTGGATGACATTGCCGCCCGGCTGGAGGTGACCAAGCCCACCGTGTACTACTACGTCACCAGCAAGGAGCAGCTGCTGTTTCAGTGCTTCGTCGCCGGCGTTGAGCGCATCCGCGCCGCCTTCCGCGACGTACGGCGCCTGGAGCTGCCGGCGCGCGAGCGCCTGAACGCCGTGCTGCGTCGCTACGGCGAGGCGGTGGCCTCCGAGTTCGGCTGGTGCATGGTGCGGGCCGAGGAACAGGACCTCTCCCCCGCCATGAGCCGCCATATCAAGGCGCTCAAGTCCGAGATCGACCACGGCATCCGGCGCCTGATCCGCGAGGGCGTGCAGGACGGCTCCATCCACCCGTGCGACCCGAAGATGACCGCGTTCGCCCTGGCCGGCGCCCTCAACTGGATCGCGCACTGGTATCGCGAGGATCAGTCCCTGAGCGGCGCACAGATCGCCGAGGCGTTCGTCACCGTGTTCGAGGCGGGCTTGCGCCCGCGTGCCAACGCCGCGCAGCTGGCCACGCCGCGGCGGCGCGCGCGGCGCGCGCTCGGCGCCCTCGCCCGCTAAGCTCTGCCATTCACCGAAGGACACAGTCATGTCCAGCAACGAAGTCGTCATCGTCTCTGCCAAACGCACCCCGATCGGCGCGTTCCTGGGCGCACTCGCACCCCTGAGCGCGGTGCAGCTGGGCGGCGTCGCCGCCAAGGCCGCCATCCACTCCGCCGGCATCGGCGCCGCTGAGCTTGAGGAAGTGATCCTCGGGTGCGTGCTGCCAGCCGGCCTCGGCCAGGCGCCGGCGCGCCAGGCAGCAATCGCGGCCGGGGTGCCGGTGAGCGTCCCCGCCACGACGGTCAACAAGATGTGCGGCTCGGCACTCAAGGCCGTGATGCTCGCGGCGGAGCAGATTCGCGCCGGCTCCGCGCAGGTCGTACTCGCCGGCGGACTCGAATCGATGTCCAACGCCCCCTACCTGCTGCCCAAGGCGCGCACCGGCTACCGCATGGGCCATGGCGAGGTGCTGGACCATATGTTCTACGACGGGCTGCAGAGCCCCTGGGACGGCAAGCTCATGGGCTGCTTCGCGGACGCGACGGCGGCGAAGTACCAGTTCAGCCGCGCCCAGCAGGACGCCTTCGCCGCCGAGTCCGTGCGGCGCGCGCTGCAGGCGGTGGAGGCCGGCGACTTCGACGCCGAAATCGCGCCGGTCACGGTGAAGAGCCGCAAGGGCGAGACCGTGGTGGCGCGCGATGAGACGCCCGGCACCTGCGACCCGGCCAAGATCACGACGCTCAAACCGGCATTCGGCAAGGACGGCACGGTGACCGCGGCCAGTTCC
>DATHLO010000216.1:0-16221 GCA_035488075.1 Steroidobacteraceae bacterium
CCGACACGGCACCAGCAGTTGCCAAGGCCGCCCCGAAGAAGCCGGCCGCGAAGACGGCGGCCAAGGCAGGCAAACCCAGGAAGAGCGCAAAAAAGGCCAAACGCGCGCGCGCCAAGAAGCCCCCCGCGGCGCGGCGCCCTACCGCGCGCCGCCCGCCGCGCGCGAAGCCGAAGAAAGCCGTGCGCCGCACCGTGCGCAAGCTTGCGCGGCGCCGCCCCGCGCGCAAGCGCTAGGGGGTCGGCTGCAGCGGAGGCGCGCGCGCGTCGGCGCCCGTCGCATCGAGCGCCATCACGAGCAGGCGCTGCTGCAGGCGCGCGCCTATCCCACGCGGCTGCGCGAGGTCCATGCGCTTGAGCGCGGCGGCGTGGCGCTTCGCGGGTGCCCCGTGCAAGACGGCGGCGGTGAGGCTGCGCGCGCGCTCGCGCAGTGACCCGGTGTGCGCCTCGAGAAACTTCAGCGCGCGCCCGAGCGCGACCTCCTCGGCAGTCAGGTCGGTGCCGAAGGGGTACTCACTGAAGAAACCGCGCGCGCGGTGGCGGTCGAGTACGCGGGTCAGCCGTTGCGGCAGGTTGTCGCGGAAGGCGTCCGGGATGCGATAGTCCCCGGAGATTTTCCCTTCCGCCTGGGCGCGCGCCAGCAGCGCCGGCTGGAAGCGGGAATCCGCCACGTTCAGCAGGGCAGCGATCACTTCCGCGTCCGTGCGGTTGCGCAGGTCCGCGATGCCGTACTCGGTTATCACGATGTCGCGCAGATGACGCGGGATCGTCTCCTGAGCGTAGTTCCAGAGAATGTTCGAGCTCGTGCGGCCGTGGCGGGTACGCGTGGCGCGCACGCACAGGATGGAGCGCGCGTCCGGCAGCGAGTGCGCCATGGCAACGAAGTTGTACTGGCCGCCGACCCCGCTCACCACCTCACCGTTCTCCAGAGTATCCGACACGGCCGCACCGAGCAGCGTCACCATCATCGTGGTGTTCACACAGCGCGCCGCGCGCCGCTGCAGCACCCGCAGTTCCTGGTCCGCTCCATAGAGCTGATTGACGTAGCCCACGCCACGCATGCCGAACTCCGAGCGCTGCTGCTCGGAGAGCTCGCGCAGCGCGGCATAAAAGCCGCGCGGCCCGAGAAAGAAGCCCGCATGCAGCACCTGTCCGTTACGCAGCTGCCGTCCGAGGCACTCGGCGGCCATGCGCGCGCAGCAGGCCGCGTCGCTCAAATCCGCCCTGATCCATTCCCCGCCGGGCGTGCGCACGCGTCCCGCACTGAATTCAACTTCCTCGCGAAACACGCCGTGACGCCGAAGATCCGCAAACTGCGCTTCGCTCAGCTGCGGGCCGACACCCACGCCGCGCAGCGCTGGCAGGATGTCGGCGTCAAAGCGCTCCGGGTGTCCGGCGGCCAGCAGCCGCTCCAGCGGCAGCGAATCGTACGCCCGGCGACGCAGGATGCCGGCGCGGTACAGCTCGAGCAGCTGATCGACGAACATCTCGCTGGCGGCAAACAGACCCTGCGTGAAGGGCGCCTCGCCGCCGCTGGCACGGATGAGTGCTGCGGAATCCGCGCTGCCGAGTGCCTCGAGGACTTCGCGCCAGGGGCGGTTTTGCTGGTGACGCAAGAGCAGGGCGTAGATGAGCGCATCGCCCAGCTCGCCGATCCCGACTTGCAGCGTGCCGCCATCCGCCACCAGGGCGCTGGCGTACAAGCCGATGGCGTGCTCGACGCTGCCGAGCGCGGCGTTCGGCGGTGCGAACAGGTCATAGTCGTAGCGCGCAGCGTCGATGAGGAAGTCGAAGCGCTCCGGCTCAATCTGTGCCTGACCGGTCATGAACGGCATCTGCGCGTGCGTCTCACCGATGAGCACGATGTCGCGGCCCGCGGCCCGCGCGCGTGCCACCAGTGGCAGCAAGTCCACGGTGACGTCCGGATTTGAGCCCAGACTCAGCTGCAGCTGCCCCTCGAGTGTGCGGCGCGCCACCAGGTGCGCGATGACGTTGACGCCACGCTCCATGAGCGCGCGCGCGACGTGCGTGTAGTTGGCGCTCAGGTAATGCCGCTGCGCGTGCGTCGAATTGAGGAAAGCCCCGGGGGTGAGGAAGAACTCGATGATGTGCACGTTCGGCGGCAGCGTGTCCGCTTTGAGCGCGCGGGCGTACTCAGGCTCGACGTAGCTGCCGAACACGCGCTCAACCAGCGGTTCGAGCAGACGGCGCTCGAGCGCGCCGTGCGCCACCGGCTTCAGCAACGACAGCGCCGTGAAGATGGTGAGGTCGATGCCCGGGTCGCGCAGTGCGCGACGATAGAACTCGTTGGCGAGGGGATTGGGCTTGCCGATACCGAGTGGCAGGGCGAGCACGACGCGCGGCCCCACGCGGCGCAGCACCGCATCGACGCAGTGGCCGACGTCATCCAGTATTTCAACCATGCAGCTTGTGGCATGCTCCCCGAAGCATGCGGCGCGCGTCAACCACGCCCCGTGGCCGCGGAGGTTATATGCCCGTGCAGAAGCCCGCCCTGGATCCACAGACTCTCGAGGCGCTCTCGCGCAGCGCCTATCCGGAACCGTATCGCTCGCGGGTGCTGCCGCGCGAGGTGCGTGCGCTCGGGGATGCCCTGGGGCTCACGCGCATCGGCATCAACATGGCCCGGCTGCTGCCGGGCAGGGAGTCCTCCATGCGCCATTGGCACACGCGCGAGGATGAGTTCGTCTACATCCTGGAGGGCGAGCTCGTGTTGCGCACCGACGGCGGCGAACAGGTGCTGCGCGCCGGGATGCGCAGGCTTTGCCGCCGGCTGCGCGGACGGACATCAGTTCATCAATCGCAGCAGCCGGCCGGCCACCTACCTCGTGGTCAGCAACCGCGATCCGGAGGATACGGCGCACTATGCGGATCCGGACGTGGACCTCGTGTGGAGTCCTGCGCACGCGCGCATGAAGATGACGCGCCGCGACGGCACGCCCTGGTGATGAGCTGCGCTCAGTGCGCCGCGGCCGTCAGGCGCAGCGCAAAGGACACGCTGACGTCATTGCCGACCTGGTCGGTGGCTTTCCAGTCGCCCTGACCCACCCCGTAGTCGAGTCGTTTGAGCGTCGTCTTGCCGGCCATGTAGCCGGCGTTCGTGCCCGCTTCGCTCGCGACCCGGAAAGTAAAGGGCACACGCGCCTCACGCGTCGCGTCGCGGATAGTGAGCTTGCCCACCGCCTCATAGCCGCTCGCGCTCTTGACGATCTGCGTCGCGCTGAAGCGCGCCTGGGGGAATTTCTTGACGGCGAACAGGTCCGCATCGCGCAGGGTGTCGTCGCGTTCCTGGTCGCCGGTGGCGAGCGATGCCACATCGATCGTCACTTCCAGGCGGCTGGCCGCGAGGTTGTCGGGCGAGAAATCGAAGTTCACGGTGTAGTGCGTGAACTTGCCCTTATTCTGGGCACCCGCCTGCGTGAAGCTGAATTCGAGCGTGCTCTTGGCCGCATCCAGTGCGTAGTGAGGAACGGCGGGCGCGTCCGCGCTGAAGCTCGGGAACGACACCAGCAGGAACGCGGCAAGCGAGGGCGCAGGAATTCTCATCGCGCGGATCCTTGCGGCTTGTGTGAGACGAAGGGCAGCATGCGTCGCAGTACGTCGTCCTTGAGCATGAAATGATGCTTGAGCGCGGCGCCCAGGTGCAGCGTTACCACGCCGCCCAGGATCCACGCCAGTACCGTGTGGGTCGTGACCAGCATGTTATACAGGGACTTATCTTTGGGCACGAGATCAGGAAGCGTGAAGAGGCCGAACCAACTGACCGGAAAGCCGCGCGCGGAGGACATGGTCCATCCGGTGAACGGCACGGCGAACAGCAGCACATAGAGCAGTGCGTGCGTAAAGCGGGCGAGGCTGCGTTCGTAGGGCTTGAGCGTGTCCGGCAGCGTCGGCGTCGGATTGGCCCAGCGCCAGCCGAGGCGCAGGCAGGCGAGCATCAGGATGCTGATGCCGATCGACTTGTGGCGGGCGAGCAGGGTGAGCTTGCGGGCGCCGGCCGGCAGATCGGCAAACAGCAACGCGAGCGTGAATTGCGCGATGATGAAAAGTGCGATGAGCCAGTGAAGCAGCTGGGCAATGGCGCCCCAGCGGCGCGTGGTGTTGCGTATGGCCATGGTTGCAAGCTTAAGCGGCTGAGCGCGCGTTGCCTACTGCGTCCGGGCGCCGCGCTGCTGTTGGCGCTGCTCCCCGGCTGCGCCGTGCATGCGCCGCTGCCCGTTCCGAGCGGGGTGGCCGCGACGCCCGCCCCACACGTGGGCACCCCGTATGAGATCGCCGCGGCGGAATCGCTGCTCACCATCCGCGTCTACAAGGCCGGGGCGCTCGCCGCCGCCGGTCACAACCATGTCATCGCTTGCCATGCGCTCGGCGGCACCTTCTACGTGCCCGCGGAAGTGCTGCAGACGAGCTTTGAAGTGCACGTGCCGGTCGCGAGCCTCACGGTCGACGAGCGTGAGCTGCGCGCCGCCGAAGGCAGCGCGGATTTTCCGCCCGAGGTACCCGATTCGGCCAAGGAGGGCACGCGGCACAACATGCTCGGCGAGGCGTTGCTTGATGGGGCGCAGTATCCGGAGATCGTGCTGCGCGCGGTGCATCTGCACGAGGGGCAGCCGCCGCGGCCCGGTGCGGCGCTCGCCGAGATACAGGCGAGCGTGCGCGGGGAGCTCCATGTGCTCTTGGTGCCGGTGCAGTACGAGCGCTCCGCCTCGGTCATTACCGTCACCGGGGAGATGCCCCTGAAACAAAGTGACCTCGGACTCAAGCCCTTCAGCGCGGTGCTCGGTGCACTGCAGGTGCAGGACGAGATGCGCGTGAGTTTCCGCATCGTCGCGCACGCCGGCGGCACGCCGCCCGTGCCGCGCCCGCACAACCCGACGACCGGATAACGGTCGGCCGGGCGTGCGGCGCGCAAGCTTACTTGGCGCCCAGCTCGGTGAGCAGCTCCTTGGCCTTGTACACCTTGCGCAGCGCCTCGAACATGATCTGCGGGTCGACCGCGACGGCACGGTTCATCTGCGGATCAAACCAGAAGTCCCCCGCGATGGAATGGATGTTACCGTCAAACATCAGTCCCACCACGCGGCCGCTGACGTCGATGAGCGGGCTGCCGGAATTGCCGCCCACGATGTCGTTGTTGCTGGACAGGTCAAAGCGCGTCTGCATGTCGAGCGTGTCCTTCACGCGCAGCCAGGAGTCGGGAATCTTGAACGGCTCCTGACCGGTGGCACGCTCAAACAGCCGTGACAGGTGGGTGAAGGGCTCGACCTCCCCTCCGGCTTCCTTCCAGCCCTGCACCGTGCCGAAGTTCAAGCGCAAGGTAAAGTTGGCATCCGGCGGCTCGCTCGTGCCGAACACCTGGAAGCGGGCGCGTGCGATCTTTTCCGAGGCGGCATCGTCGGGTGCCTCCACTTCATCCTCGTAGGTCTTGCGCACGGCGCGCGCCTGCGCATCGACGCTGCGGGCGAGCACGATCATCGGATCCGTGGAGGCATCCACTGCCGCCGCGCCGCCGTCCCACAGGCGCTTGCGCACCTGTGGATCAGCCAGCTGCGTGCCATCCACCAACTTGGCCGCGAGCGTGTCGGGGGAATCCTGCGACAGCAGCTGGCGCACGATCGGCGCATCCGGGCCGAGCCACTCGCGCATGCGCTCCAGGCTGAAGGAGAGGCTGAGCTTTTCCAGTTCCGGATAGACCGGCACTGGGGCTTCCAGTCGCTGCACGACGCGCGGCAGCGCGCCGTCGCTGTATTCACGCAGCCGCTCGGTGTTGGGCTTGGTGCGCTCCGCGGTGCCGCGTACGAGCGTGCGCGCATAGCCGAAAAGCCGCCCCGGGGGGTTGCCGCCCAGGCCGACGGCCTGCTCGACGAAGACGTAAGGCAGGTAGAGCTGCTCCTCGCGCACCTGGGCCTTGGCGATCTCCCCCCACGGATCGCCGATGGTCTTGGAGAGCTGCGGATCGGCGGCCACCTTGGCGCGCAGCGCCTCCTCCTGGGTGCGCTTGCTCTGCATCAGCCGGTCATCGAGCAGCGCATCGAGGAGCTTGCGCCGAACCTTGATGGCATTCTCGAGGCCGTTCAGCGGATCCTCGACGATGCGAGCAGCCTCCGGGCTGGTCTTGCCGTACTCAATCAGCCGGCCGCGCAGCTCCGAGGCGCGCAGCAGCCAGCGCGGCAGGATGACATTGCGCAGCGTTTCCAGCTCCGCCACCGTCAGAAGGCGCGAGGTGTTGCCCGGGTGGCCGGAGACGAACACGAGTTCACCCGCGTTCGGCCCTTGCACACGGATGCTGAGGAAGTTGGGGGTCGCAGCGGGTTTGCCATCCGCGCCGTAGGCGCGCAACACCGACATGTCCAGGCACCAGCGCGGGAACTGGAAGTTATCCGGGTCGCCGCCGAAGGCGGCAATGCCGCGCTCGGGCGCGAACACCAGCCGCACGTCGCTGTAGCGGTGGTACTTGTACAGCCAGTACTGGCCGCCCTGATACATGTCGACCGTCTCGCACTTGTAGGGGCCGCCCTTGGCGCCCCTGCTCTCCTGCTCGCAGGCCTGCTCGAGTTGCGTCATCGTGGCCTTGCGCTTGTCGTTGGCGGCCTTGGCGTCCAGCCCCTTGGTCGCGGCATCCACCTTCGCGGTGATGTCTTCCATCGCCATGAGCACGTCCGCGATCTGCGTGCCGCACTTGAGCTCCTGTTCGCGCGTTCGCGCGAGGAAGCCCGCGCTGATCAGGTTCTGATCCTTGCTCGAGTGCTCATCGAGGCAGGCCTCGGCGCAGTGGTGATTGGTGAGGATCAGCCCCTCGGGGGAGACGAAGGACGCGGTGCAGTTGGACAGGCGGATGGTGGCCGTGCGCACGCGCTCGAGCCACGCGTCACTGACATCGGCACCGTGTTCGCGCTTGACGAGCGCGTGCGGGAACTCCTGAAAGGTCCACATGCCCCCGTCACTGAAAGCGGGTGCGGAGATCAGCAGGACTAGGAGGACGAGCAGGGCGCGGCAGGGCATGCGGGATCCTTTCAGGGGTTATTCTGGGGGTGCTCTAGGGCACTTCTAAGTCGCAATTATGCTCGAAAGTTATGTGGCGCTGCTCGGCGCTCACATGCTGCTCGCCATCTTAAGTCCGCTGTTGTTCTCGCTGCGGGCGTGGCGCAGCATCCGCGGCCTGGAACCGGCCCGCGGCTGGCTGCGGCTCACCCCGCACGTGGTTGACAGCCTCTTGCTCCTGGCGGGCATCGCTCTTGCGCTCATTATCCGGCAGTATCCGTTCCGCGACGCGTGGCTTACCGCAAAACTGCTGGCGCTCATCGCATACATCATCGCCGGACACGTTGCGGTGCGGCGCGCGCGCCGCGTGCGCGGCAAGCTCACCGCGTGGCTCATCGGCCTGGCGCTCGTGCTGTACATATTCGCGGTTGCCATCACCCGGAGCCCCGCGGCGGGGCTGGCATGAGTCTTTTTTTAGTCTTCCGCCGGCAGCAGCAGCAGCGGGGTGCCATCGGGCCCCTCCAGCAGCGCCGCCGCGGAGGTGAGTGCGCGCGGAGTGGCCGCGAAGCTCACGCCGCGCTCGCGCAGCAACGCGAGGCGTGCGGGCAGGTCGGCGTCGCGGAACACCAGCATCGGCCGCTCGCACAGACGCGGCTGATGGAAGGCGAGGTCCAGGTGATCGCTCGTGAGGGTGAGGTGCGCATACGGGTGCTGCGCCTCGTCGGCCGCGACAAACCCGAGCGGCTCCCAGAAGGCCTGCGCGCCCGAGAAGTCCGTGACGGGCAGGCTCACTTCGGCGAAGTCCCCGCACAAGGACGGCTCGGTCGCCTCGCGGTCCACCGGCGAGTAGGTGCGCGCTTCGAGCACCGCCACCGCCTGGCCGCACGGATCCAGGAAGGCGAGCTCGTTGAAGACCTCCTCGCCGATGCGACAGGCCGTGAGCTCGATGCCGGCGCGCTCGAACGCGGGCACGCTCTGCGCCACACCGGGGCGCACGAAGGTGAGGGTGGGGGAGGGGCCGTTGCGCTGGTGCAGTCCGATGAAAAGCCGTCCGTCGCTCAGTACGCCGTAGGGGTGCGTGTAGGTATCAGTGGTTGTCGCCTGCGTGAAGCCAAGACGCTCGTAGAACTCAACCCCCGCGCGCACGTCCTCGACGGCGACGCTGAACTCGTGAAAGGTCCCGAGCAGGGGTAGCGGCGCGCCGCTCATCAGGCGGAGGCGCCGCGCGCCGCCTGCGGCAGGCTGTCGTGTCCGGCCGCCATCCAGCCCTGGCAGTGCTGCGCAATCAGGTCCGACAGGCACTGCGCATGAGCGAGCCGTGCGTTGAGCGCCGGCACGTATTCGAAGCGCGCGCCGCCGGCGCTCAGGAACGCGGCGCGGTTCTCGACGTTGATCTCCTCGAGGGTCTCAAGGCAGTCCACCGCGAATCCCGGGCACACGACGCTCACCTCGCGCACCCCGCGCGCCGGCATGCCGCCGAGCACCGCCCGGGTGTAGGGCTTGAGCCACCCGGCCGGTCCGAAGCGCGACTGGAAGCTCACGCTCCACTCGCCTTCGCGCAACAGCAATTCATCCGCCAGCAGCCGCGCGGTGCTGTGGCACTGGTCGAAGTACGGATCGCCGGCGCGCACGTTGCGCTCCGGAATGCCGTGAAAAGACATCAGCAGGTGCGCGGTGCGGCCGTGCGCGTTCCAGTGTTCCATGACGCTGCCGCGCAGCGCTTCGATGTAGCCGGGGTTATCGTGGTAGTCGGTGACGAAGTGCAGCTGCGGCAGCCGCCGCCAGCCCCGGAGCACCGCGCTCACCGCGTCGAAGGCGGCGCCCGCGGTGGCACCGCTGTACTGTGGGAACAGCGGCAGCACCAGCACGCGCTGCGCGCCCCCGTCGCGCAGCCGCTCGAGCGCCGTGCGCAGTTGCGGCGCGCTGTAGAGCATGCCGACTTCCACCGACAGCGGCGCGAGCACCCGCTGCGCGAGCACGGTCGTCAGTTCCGCCCGCAGCCGCTCACTGAGGTCACGCAACGGTGAGCCGGCGGCGGACCAGATCAGCCGGTACTTGCGCGCGATACGTCGCGGGCGCCACGGCAGGATTACCCCGTACAGCAGCGGCAGCCACAGCAGCCGCGGCAGCTCGACCACGCGCGGGTCGGCCAGGAAGCGGGCGAGGAAGGCGCGCACCGCGCGCGCTTCGGCGGCCTCGGGCGTGCCGGAATTGACCAGCAGGATGCCGATGCGTTCGGCGCGGTCGGTGCGCTGCGGCGCTGAATTTGCGGCGGCCACGGCGCCTACCATAGCGCAAGCGCTGAAGGGCGCGCGGCGCAGCTCTTAACCGATGCCGACACAGAGGTACTTCAGTTCCGTGTAGTCGAGGATGCCGTACTTGGAGCCCTCCCGACCCGTACCCGACTCCTTCATGCCGCCAAAGGGCGCCACTTCCGTGGAGATGAGCCCGGTGTTGAGCCCGACGATCCCGTACTCGAGCGCCTCGGCCACGCGCCAGGAGCGCGCCAGATCGCGGGTGTAGAAATACGCGGCGAGCCCAAACTCGGTGTCATTCGCCATGCGGATGGCATCGGTCTCGGACTCAAAGCGAAACAGCGGCGCAACCGGACCGAAGGTCTCCTCGCGCGCCACCAGCATCTTCGGGGTCACGTCGGTGAGCACCGTGGGCTCGAAGAACGTGCCGCCGAGTGCGTGACGCCGGCCGCCCTGCACCACCCGCGCCCCCTTGCTCAGCGCATCCTGGAGGTGCTCCTCGACCTTGGCGAGCGCGTTCTCATCGATCAGCGGTCCCTGGTCGGTGGCACCCTGCAGCCCGTCGCCGACCCGCAGTTTCGCGACCGCGGCGACCAGCTTGCGCGTGAACTCCTCGTACACCGGTGCCTGCACCAGCAGACGATTGGCACACACGCAGGTCTGACCGGTGTTGCGGTACTTGCTGGCGATGGCGCCGGCGACGGCGGCATCAAGGTCCGCGTCGGCAAAGACGATGAAGGGCGCGTTGCCGCCCAGTTCCAGCGAGATCTTCTTCATCGTGCCGGCACACTGCGCCATCAGCTGCTTGCCGATGGCGGTGGAGCCGGTGAAGGTGACCTTGCGTACCAGCGGGTTCGAAGTCATCTCGCCGCCGATCGCGCGCGCCTCCCCGGTGACGATGTTGAGCACCCCGGCCGGCACGCCGGCGCGCTCGGCCAGGAGCGCCGCCGCGAGCGCCGAGTAGGGGGTCTGCCCGGCCGGCTTGCACACGAAGGTGCAGCCGGCCGCCAGCGCCGGTCCCGCCTTGCGCGTGATCATGGCGAGCGGGAAATTCCAGGGCGTGATCGCGGCGACCACCCCCACCGGCTGGCGCAGCACCAGCAGGCGTTTGTCGGGCTGATGGCCCGGAATGATGTCCCCGTACAGGCGCTTGCCTTCCTCGGCGAACCACTCGATGAAGGAGGCCGCGTAGGCAATCTCACCCTTCGCCTCGGCGAGGGGCTTGCCCTGCTCGGCGGTCATGAGCGTGGCGAGGTCCTCCTGGTTCGCCATGAGCAGCTCGTACCAGCGGCGCAGGATCACCGCGCGCTCCTTGGCGGTACGCGCCGCCCACGCCGGGAAGGCGCCGCTCGCGGCCTGGATGGCACGCCGCGTTTCGCTCGCACCCATGACCGGCACGGTGCCGATCAGCTCGCGCGTCGCGGGGTTCAACACCGGGTGCGTGCCGCCCTCGGCGGCGTTGACCCACTCCCCGCCGATGAAGGCGCGGGTGCGCAGAAGATCCGGATCACGCAGTTTCATACGAGCCTCGACTCACTGTGCCTCAACCATCAGCGGCTGCTGTGCCCGTGAGGTAGCGGGCCAGGAATTCGAGCGTGCGCGTGCGCGCCAACGCTGCAGCCTGCGGGTTATAGCTGTCACGCTGCTCGCAGTTGAAGCCGTGACCGGCGCCCGCGTAGCTGTAGACCCTCTCCGGTGCCGCCGCCGCCGCGCGCGTCTGCTCCACCTCGGCGGGCGGGATACTCTTATCGTCCGCGCCGTAGTGATACATCACCGGGCAGCGGGGCTTGCGGTCCAGATACGCGACCACTTTGCCGTAGTACACCACCGCGCAGGCCAGCGGCAGCTCACCGGCGGCCAGGTACGCGAGCGTGCCCCCCCAACAGTAGCCAACGCAGCCCACCCGGCCGGAATTGCGCACGACCGCGGCGGCGGCGGCCACGTCCTTGAGGGCCGTCTCCGGGGTGAGCTGGCTGCGGTAACCGGCTCCTTCCTGCATGTCGGCCGCCGAGTAACCGAGCTGGATGCCCCGGCGTATCCGGTCAAACAGGCTCGGCGCAATCACCGTGTAGCCCTGCGCGGCCAGGCCATCCACAACAGCGCGGATGTGGCTGTTGACGCCGAAGATCTCCTGCAGGATGACCAGCGCACCGCGCGGCCGGCCGGGCGGTGCCGCCAGCCATGCCTGAAACTCGTGCCCGTCGCGGGCCATGATGGTGGTGTAGTCACCCATGTACGGCTTCCATGGCTTCGCCAGATTGGGCATGGCATTCTAACCTGCGGCGCAGTGGGAGGAGTCATGCTGGTCGGACCTGCAGTCAGGCGCGTCGCCATCGTCGGTGGCCTGCGCATTCCTTTTGCCCGCGCCTACACCGCCTACGCGGCGGCCAGTAACCAGGACATGCTTACGGCCGCGCTGCGTGGCCTCGTCGAGCGCTTCAAGCTTCAGGGCGAGCGGCTCGGGGACGTGGTCGCCGGCGCGGTCATCAAGCACACCAGGGATTACAACCTGGTGCGCGAGAGCGTGCTCTCGAGCGGTCTTAGTCCACAGACCCCGGGGCTTGACATGCAGCGTGCCTGCGGCACCGGTCTTGAGGCGGCGATCGACATCGGCAACAAGATCGCACTCGGGCAGATCGAGGTGGGCATCGCCGGCGGCGTTGACTCCATCAGCGACGCCCCGATCGTGTACCCGCGTTCCTACCAGCAGCTGCTGCTGCGCAGTTACCGGGCCCACGGCGCCTGGCAGCGTCTGACGCCCTGGTTTCAACTGCGGCCAAAGGACTTCAAACCGGTGGCGCCGGCGGTGGTGGAACCGCGCACCGGCCTGTCGATGGGGCAGAGCACCGAGATCATGGCCAAGCGCTGGCAGATCAGCCGCAGCGATCAGGATCTGCTCGCCTACGACAGCCATCTGAAGGCGGCCGCCGCCTGGCGCAGCGGCTTCTACGACGATCTCGTGATCGAGTACCTCGGACTCAGGGCCGACAACAACATCCGCGGCGATACCAGTCTCGACAAGCTCGGCAAGCTCAAGCCGAGCTTTGCGGCCGACGGTACGCTGACCGCCGGCAACAGCACACCCCTCACCGACGGTGCCAGCGCGGTGCTGCTCGCCACACCCGAGTGGGCCGCCCGACGCAACCTGCCCGTGCTCGCGTACCTGCGCTACGGCAAAGCCTGGGCGGTGGATTTTGCGAGCGGCCAGGAAGGCCTCCTCATGGCGCCCGCGTACGCGGTGCCCGCGATGCTGCGCGATGCGGAGCTCACGCTGCAGGACTTCGATTACTACGAGATTCACGAAGCCTTCGCCGCGCAGGTGCTGTGCACGCTCAAGGCCTGGGAGTCCGCGGACTACTGCCGGCACGCGCTCGGGCTGCCCGCCGCGCTCGGCAGCATCGATCGGGGCAAACTCAACATCAAGGGCGGCAGCGTCGCCCTGGGTCACCCCTTCGCCGCCACCGGCACGCGTATCGTGGCATCGCTCGCCAAAATCCTCGCCGCGGACGCGAATGCCAAGCGGGGGCTCGTTTCGGTGTGCACCGCCGGGGGCATGGGCGTGACGGCGATCATTGAGCGGTAGCTCAGTCTTGGGCGTCCGTGCCTGGGCACGCCGGGGGATAAGCCGATGAGTGTCAGAACAGGCTGCGTGCTATGGGGCGTGACGGCGCTCGGGCTGAGTGCGCTCGCACGGGCGGACTTCGCAAACGCCCTCAAGGACTACAACGCGGGGCATTTCGAGGCCGCGCGGGCGCAGTTTCAGTCGCTGGCGCAACTCGGGGACTGTCCCTCGCAGTTCAACCTTGGAGCCATGGCGCTCAAGGGGCAGGGGGACGCGAAGGATCGCGGCGCAGGCGTCGGCTGGCTCGAGGCTGCGCTCAGCAACGGCTGCCGCGAGCAGGTCGGTGAGCGCATCCCGGCACTGCTCGCCAGTCTCAATCCGGAAGAAGCGCGCGCCGCGGCGGGCATCCTCGCGCGCTACGGTCACGACGCCCTGCAGGCCCAGGGGATCCTTGCTCCGGACATTGAATGCCACGATCAGCTTCCCCCGCGCGTCGTGGAAACACCCACTCCGGAGTATCCGCGCATCTCGGGCGGCCAGCCCCCCGAGGCGATCGTCGTCACGGCGCTCACGGTGGGCGTGGATGGCTTCGCCCGCGACCCGGAGGTCCTGCTGTCGGTCCCGGACGGCGGCTTTGCGGCGGCGGCGGTCGAAGCGTGGCTCAACTCGCGCTTCGCCCCCGCGAGCCGCCGCGGTGTGGCGATCGAGTCGCGGCTGCAGGCGAAGCTGCGCTTTGTGGGTGCCACGGGCAATCTGGCGAGCGCGCCGGCTTACCAGGCCGCGCTGGCGGCGGCCGAGGCGAACGATCCGGCCTCACAGTACCTCGTGGGACTGACCGCCAACCTGGACGCCTCACTCGGTGTGACGCTTGCGCGCGCGGGACAAATGCTCATGAGCGCCGCACGCGCCGGCAACCCTGCCGCACAGTACTGGGTGGCGACGCAGGTGGTGGCGGCGGCGCCGTGCCATCCGCAGGCGAACGCGAGCTTGTGGCTGCGACATGCGGCCGAGGGCGGCAGCGGCTCGGCGGCGGTCGTAGAGGCCGAGCAGCTCTTGCGCGCGACTCCTGCGCAGGCACAGGTGGTGGAGGCGCGCGCGCTGCTCGCGCGCGCGGCGGCCACCGACGGTTACTACGCCCGCAAGCACGCCGTGGCGCTGCTCGCGGCCTCCCCGGTGGAGGCCGTGCACGATGCACCGCTCGCATTGAAAGTCGCCCGGGAACTGCTCGCCGGCGAGATCCAATCCGATCCGCAGATGTTCGAAGCGGTCGCCGCGGCGTATGCCGTGAACAAGGACTTTCGCGAGGCGGGCGCGCAGCAACGCGTGGCGATCACCAAGGCACAGGCCCTCGGCTGGAACACGGCCACGATGCAGCGGCGGCTGAGCGCTTACCGCGCCGATCAGCTGTGGACGGGGGATCTGTTCGCCGCGCCGGCGAGCGACAAATAATGCACCCTGGCTGCGGGGCCGTGCGGCGCAAAGCGCCGGCACGGATCAGCGCATCAGCAGCTCGAGCAGATCGCGCTGTTCGGCCGTCATCCGTTCGCGCGGCGTGACCACGGCGCCGCGCAACGCCCGGCGGCACGGGCGCGTCTCATCTTCCTCGTACTGCCCGACGGCGTCGGCGAGGAGCTGCTGTACGCGTAGCAGATTGCCGCGGAACTGCGCGAACACCTGTTCGGCGGAGACGTGCTGCGCAGGATCATCGAGCCAGCAGTCATAATCGGTCGCGACCGCAATGCTGCAGTAGCCCAGCTGCGCCTCGAGGGCAAGAAACGCCTCGGGCACGTTGGTCATGCCGACCAGGTCGGCCCCCGCACCGCGCAGGAACAGGCTCTCCGCGCGCGTCCCCAGACGCGGACCTTCGACGCACGCGTAGGTCGTCTCCTCGTGCAGCGTCACACCGGCGGCGCGCGCCGCGCTCGCGATGAGCGCGGCGGTGGCGCGACAGCTCGGGTGCGCGGTGGAGACGTGGGCGACCAGGCCGCCGCCGAAGAAACTCGCGATACGGCGCCCCTTGGTGAAGTCGAGGTACTGCGAGGGCAGCGCAAGATCGCCCGGGCGGATCGCCTCGCGCAGGCTGCCGACCGCCGACACGCCGATCACCGTGCGCACGCCGATGCTTTTCAGCGCCCAGATATTGGCGCGGAAGTTGATCTCCCCCGGCAGCAGCTGATGGTTCACGCCATGGCGCGCAAGGAAGGCGACCTCGCGCCCGCGCAGCCTGCCTCGGATCAGGGGCGCAGACGGCGCCCCAAAGGGTGTGCCGAGGTCCTGCGTCTGGGGGGACATGAGCTCGGGCATCGCGTACAGGCCCGTCCCCCCGATGATTCCGATCATGTTGGCTCCCCCGGGGTGCCGTTACGTCCCCGACCTGCGAAGCACGAAGATGCCTGAAACCCAACCGCTCCAACAGCGTCGGGCGCGCCGCCGCCGCCGTGGCGTACGGGTTGTTATAAGCGGCCGGCGCGGCACGCCAGCCGCCCGCGCCGTCAATCCCCCTGAATATGTGGCTCCCACACGGGGGCCGGCGTTACGATGATTCGTATGTTGCGCAAGCCAGACCGCTGACATGGCGGTTTCTTCGAGCCCTCGCGGAGACTCCCTGCAGTTCGCAAGTTTCCGCGAGTTCTATCCCTATTACCTCGAGCAGCACAGCAACGGCGCCTGCCGTCGCCTGCACTTGCTCGGCACGGTGCTGGCGCTGCTGCTCGCCGCCGCGGCGTTGCTCAGCGGACACTGGGTCGCGCTCTTCCTGGTACCGCTCGCCGGCTACCTGCCGGCGTGGTGCGGGCACTTTTTCTTCCAGGGTAACTCCCCGGCAACCTTCCGCCATCCGCTTTACAGCTTGCGCGGGGACTTCCTCATGCTCGGTGAGGTGCTGGCCGGCCGCGTGCCCTGGTAGCGGGCCGCAAGCATGAGCAGACCCGGCATCGACCGCGTCTTCGAAAGGCGCCTCGCCACCCTCATCAACAGCGGCGCACCACAGATCCTGCAGGGGGGCCGCAAGGGCGTTGAAAAGGAGTCGCTGCGGGTGCTGCCGAGCGGCACGCTTTCGTACTCGCCGCACCCGAGCTTGCTCGGTTCCGCGCTCACCAACGAGCACATCACCACCGATTACTCGGAAGCGCTGATCGAGCTCGTCACGCCCGCCTTCACGCACAGCTGGGAGCTGCTGCAGTACCTGCTCGATCTGCATCAGTTCGTGTACCGGCATCTGGGCGAGGAGCTCTTGTGGGCGACCAGCATGCCGTGCGCCATCGAACGTGACGCCGACATCCCGCTCGCGCAGTACGGCAGCTCGCACGTCGGGCGCATGAAGACCATTTATCGCAACGGACTCGGACTGCGCTATGGACGCATGATGCAGGCCATCTCCGGGGTGCACTTCAACTACTCCTTCCCGTTG
>DATHLO010000217.1:0-3402 GCA_035488075.1 Steroidobacteraceae bacterium
GGGTTGTAGGCGCCGAGTTCCTCGGCGATGCCCTCGGGCTCGAAGATGCGTTCGGTACGCAGCATCTCCTGTACCTGGTACTGCACGGTGAGGCGATCCTCGAACAGCCAGGTGGCATTGGGCCCCACGGTGAGTTTGCGCAACTCCTTGTGCTGCAGCACGCGGGTGCGAAATCCCGGCCGCTCGCGCGCGTACTGCTCGAGTGGCATCAGATCGGTGACGCTCAGTTTGTCCATGCCTGTCCCCCGCCTTAGATCCCGTAGGCGAGCCGCAGCAGCTTCAGGGGGTGCTCGGGCGCGCGCTGCTCGCTGATGAGGCTCTCGATCTGGTGTCCGGCCATCGGACAGTCGCTGCTGTAGTGGTCGGCCTTGGCGTTCTGCACGCGCTGCGCCACGGGCCGGCCGATCTTCACCGACGCGGCGCGGAACTCCTTCTTCACCCCGTAGGTGCCGTTGTGCCCGGAGCAGCGTTCGATCACGTCCACCGTCGTAGCGGGGATGAGCTTCAGCACGTCGCGGGTCTTCAGTCCCAGGTTCTGTACCCGCAGGTGGCAGGGCACGTGGTAACTCACCTTCCCCAGATGCGCCTTGAAGTCCGTACGCAACAGACCTGCCTCGTGGCGCAGCATCAGGTACTCGAATGGATCGAACATGCGCGCGGCCACCTGCCGCACCTGCGCATCATCCGGGTACATGAGCGGCAGTTCCTGCTTAAACATCAGCACGCACGAGGGGATCGGGGCGACCAGGTCGTACCCTGCGGCGACCGCCTGGGCGAGCTGCGGGATGTTGGCCTCCTTGAGCTTCGCGACGCCTTGCAGGTCACCCAGCTCCAGGCGCGGTATGCCGCAGCAGCGCTCGCGCGGCAGCAGCGTCATCTCGATGGCGTTGTGCTCGAACACCGCCACCAGGTCCTCATCGAGCGCCGGCTCGTTGCGGTTGCCGTAGCAGGAGGCAAACAGCGCCACCCGCCCGCTGGTGCGCGCGCTGGCCTGGGCGCTCCTGCCCCCATCGACGCTCGCCGGATGCGCGCTCGTGCCCAGGCGCTTCAGCCGCGAGCGCGCGCTGCGCGCGTGATACTCAGGCAGCGGTGCGCTGCGGTCCACGCCGAGCACCTTATCGAGCAGCGCCCGCCCCGGGGCGGAATGGTTCACGGCGTTCACGATCTGCACCACCACCGGAATACCGGCGAGCGCGCCGACGGTGTCGGTGTCGGCGAGCACCTTCTGGCGCAGGCTGAGGCCTTCGGTGCGGGTGCGCGCCGCCTTGGCGCGCAACATCAGGTGCGGGAAGTCGACATTCCACGGATGCGGCGGCACGTACGGACACTTCGTCATGAAGCACATGTCGCACAGATAGCAGTTGTCCACGACGTCCCAGAAGACTTTCTTGTCGACGGCGTGAACCTCGCCCTCGGTGGTCGCATCCACCGCGTCGAACAGGGTCGGAAACGAGGCGCACAGGTTGAAGCAGCGGCGGCAGCCGTGGCAGATGTCGAAAACCCGCTCGAGTTCCTTCTCGAGCGCCTGCGGGTCATAGAACGCCTCGGTGCGCCACTCGAGCGGGTGGCGCGTGGGGGCTTCGAGGCTTCCCTCGCGCCCCCCCTCCTGGGCAGCCGGTGCGGCGGGCGTCTTGTTCATGCGCGCGTTGCGACCTTCAAGTGCACATACGCCGCGCACCGGTGCGGCCCGCGGCGCGTACCCTGGGCAGGATCAGCCGGAAAATCCTCAGAGCGTGTCGAGAGCCTTCTGAAAGCGATTGGCGTGCGAGCGCTCCGCCTTGGCGAGCGTTTCGAACCAGTCGGCGATCTCGGTAAAGCCCTCATCGCGCGCCGCCTTCGCCATACCCGGGTACATATCGGTGTACTCGTGCGTTTCCCCGGCAATGGCCGCCTTGAGGTTGTTGCGAGTCTCGCCGATCGGCAGACCGGTCGCCGGATCCCCGACCGCCTCGAGGTATTCGAGGTGCCCGTGCGCGTGCCCGGTCTCGCCTTCGGCGGTCGAGCGGAACACCGCGGAAACGTCGTTAAATCCTTCGACGTCGGCCTTGGCTGCGAAATACAGATAACGCCGATTCGCCTGCGATTCGCCGGCGAATGCGTCCTTGAGGTTCTTTTCGGTCTTGCTGCCTTTGAGATTCATGTCGTTCCTCACTACTTAGACTTGGTCTAACCTTAGGGCGGCGACTCTATGCCGCCCCTCAGGCGACGTCAACCGTGCGTTGACCCTCGGGCGCGGCGCTGTGTAACGTTGCGCGCCCCCGCCCACCAAACCCACATCTTACGGAGTTTCCGCACCGTGGCCCGCAACAGCAAAGCGCCCGATTTCGAGCAGGCTCTGGCCGAGCTGGAGACGCTGGTGGAGCGGCTCGAGCGCGGCGATCTGCCGCTGGATGAGGCGCTGAAGCTGTTCGAGCGCGGGGTCGCGCTCACGCGGCACTGCCAGTCCTCACTGCAGAGCGCGCAGCAGCGGGTCGAGATTCTGCTCAAGCGCGGGGGTGAAGCGCAACCTGAACCATTTGAGGGCTCCGGCGAGAACTCCGGAGCCACGGACCCCGAGTGAGCGACGCCCGCGCCACCCGTGCCAGCGGCGCAGTCCGCGCGCCTGCGGATTTCCCCGCGCGCGTTGCCGCCTGCCGGGCGCGCATCGAGGCGGTCCTCGATCGCACCCTGGAGCTGCCCAATCCGGGCACCGCGCGGCTGCGTGAGGCGATGCGCTACAGCGCGCTCACGGCCGGCAAACGCCTGCGACCCACGCTCGTGTATCTCACCGGCGAGTCCCTCGGGGCGCCCCTGCAGAGCCTCGATGCGCCGGCAGCGGCGGTGGAGCTCATCCACGTCTACAGTCTGGTGCACGATGACCTGCCGTCCATGGATGATGATGACCTGCGCCGCGGACGCCCCACCTGCCACCGTGCCTTCGACGAGGGCACTGCCGTGCTCGTCGGCGATGCGCTGCAGGCGCTCGCCTTCGCCGTACTCGCCAACGCGCCGGAGGCCTCCGCACCGGCGCGTCTGGAGATGGTCCGCGTACTCGCCGACGCCACCGGCACCGCTGGCATGGCCGGCGGGCAGGCGATCGACCTTGCGGCCGTGGGCCAGCCGCTCTGCGTCGCGGACATCGAGAACATGCACCGTCGCAAGACCGGGGCGCTCATCGAATGCAGTGTGCTGCTCGGCGCCCTCGCATCCGGGCTCAGCGGCGGCGCGGAACTTGCCGCCCTGAAACACTTCGGCGCCGAGATCGGTCTTGCCTTCCAGATCCAGGACGACATCCTCGACATCGAGGGCGATCCGCGGGTGCTCGGCAAGGCCACCGGCGCCGACGCTGCGCACGCCAAACCCACCTACCCGAGCACCGCGGGCCTGGCGGCCGCCCGCCGCCGGGCGCAGGAACTGCGCGAC
>DATHLO010000218.1:0-11238 GCA_035488075.1 Steroidobacteraceae bacterium
GGCGGCATGCTCACGAACTTCAAGACCATCCGCCAGTCGATCAAGCGCTTAGCGGAGATTACCGAGCTGGCAGGCTCTGGCGCGCTGGAAAAGCGCGGCAAGAAGGAAGCCACCCAGCTGCGCCGCGAGATGGACAAGCTGGAAAGAAGCCTGGGCGGCATCAAGCACATGGAATCGCTCCCCGATGCCTTGTTCGTGGTGGACGTCGGGCACGAGAACATCGCGTTGCACGAAGCCAAGAAGCTCGGTATCCCGGTGGTGGCGATCGTGGACACGAACTGCTCCCCCGATGGCATCGACTACGTGATCCCGGGCAACGACGACGCCATGCGCGCCATCCAGCTGTACGCGAGCGGTATCGCCGATGCGGTGCTCGAGGGCAAGCAGTCGGTGCCGCAGGTCGCGGTCGGCGAGGATGAGTTTGTCGAGCTCGATGAGGCCGGCAATCCGCGCAAGAAGAGCCCGCGCGGCCGGCAGCGTCCGCAGGCGGCGGTGCGCAAGAAGGCCCCCGCGCGCCGGCGCCTGCCGGTGGCGGCCCAGGTGCCGGTCGTGGCCGGAGCCGAGGCAGTGCCGGAGGAGGATGAGCTGGAGGCGGATGAGGCGGTCGAAGCCGTACCGGTGGCCAGCAGCGTGCCGCCACCGGCAGCCGTGGCACGCCGGCCGGCCGGCGGGACCGGGCGGCGCAAGGGACGTGGCGGCGCGGGCGCCGAGTCGGCCGAGTAAGAGCTTAAGGATTCAATTTTTCCCATGAACATCACAGCCGATGCCGTCAAGCAACTGCGCGAGCGCACGGGCGCAGGCATGATGGAATGCAAGAAGGCGCTCGTTGAGACCAAGGGCGACCTGGATGCCGCTGCCGAGCTCATGCGCAAGCAGGGCCTGGCCAAGGCGGACAAGAAGGCGACGCGCGTGGCCGCCGAAGGCGTCGTGGTCGTAGCGAAGGCCCCTGACGGGCGCAGCGCGGCGATGGTCGAGATCAACTGCGAGACCGATTTCGTCGCGCGCGAGCAGGACTTCCGCGCCTTTGCGCACGCGGTGGCGGAATGCGCACTCGCCGGCCAGCCAGCGAATCTGGCCGCGCTCAATGCCGCCAAGCTCGCTTCCGGGGAAACCGTGGAGGAGCGTCGGCGCGCGCTCGTGGCCAAGATCGGTGAGAACATCAGCGTGCGGCGTTTCGTCGCACTGCGGTCCGCCGAGCATCTGGGCGCCTATGTGCACGGCACGCGCATCGGGGTGCTGCTGGCGCTCAAGGGCGGCCCGGCGAGCCTGGCGCACGATCTGGCGATGCACGTGGCGGCCAGTAACCCAAGGTACCTCACTGCCGCCGACGTGCCCGCGGAGGTGGTGGCGAAGGAGCGTGACATCCTCACCGTGCAGGCCGCCCGCGAAGGCAAGCCGCCCGAGATCGTCGCCAAGATGGTCGAGGGCCGCCTGCGTAAGGCCCTGGGGGAGATCACTCTTGCCGGCCAGCCCTTCGTCAAGGATCCGGACGTGACGATCGAGAAGCTGCTGAAGGGCGCCAAGGCGGAAGTGCTCGCGTTTGAGCGCTTCGAGGTCGGCGCCGGCATCGAGAAGAAGCAGGACGACTTCGTTGCCGAGGTCATGGCGCAGGTGAAGAGCGCCGGGCCCGCGGTCAGGCACTGACAGCACGCTGCGAGCGATCCTAAGGAGAGAACCCCGCCGCGCGCGGGGTTTTTTCCATCGGTGATAAGGAGAAGAGCGATGACGCAAGCGAAGGCGCGGTACTCGAGAATCCTGGTGAAGCTCTCCGGCGAGGCCTTAATGGGCAGCGGGGACTACGGCATTGAGCCGGCCGTGATCAAGCGTATCGCCGGGGAGCTGCAGGCGATCCGCGAGATGGAGGTGCAGGTCGCGGTCGTGATCGGCGGCGGTAACATTTTTCGCGGCGCGGGGCTTGCGCGCGCCGGCATGGATCGCGTGGCCGCCGATCACATGGGCATGCTCGCGACCGTGATGAACGCGCTCGCCATGCAGGACGCGCTCGAGAGCCTGGGGATGCACGCGCGTGTCATGTCCGCGATCCGAATCAACGAGGTGTGCGAGGACTACATCCGCCGGCGCGCCGTGCGGCACCTCGAGAAGGGCCGCGTCGTCATCTTCGCCGCCGGTACCGGCAACCCGTTCTTTACCACCGACACCGCCGCGGCGCTGCGTGCGATCGAGATCAACGCGGACATCCTGCTCAAGGCCACCAAGGTAAACGGAGTGTACTCGGATGATCCGGCGCGCAACCCGAACGCGACGCGCTATAAGAGCCTCACGTTCGATAAAGTGCTGAACGAGAAGCTGAACGTGATGGACGCGACCGCGATCGTCATGTGCCGCGACAATCACCTGCCGCTGCGTGTGTTCAATCTCAACAATTCCGGGGATCTCACCCGCATCGTGCGCGGTGAGGACGTCGGCACGGCCGTCACTCTCGAGTGAGCGGCGCCCAGCATCGAGGAGGTAACCACCCATGCTCGAAGATCTCAAGAAAGACGCGCGCGAGCGCATGGCAAAGTGTGTAGCTACCTTCCAGGGAGACCTGAAGAAGCTGCGCACCGGGCGCGCCCACCCGAGCCTCGTTGAGCACCTGAAGGTCGACTACTACGGCTCCGAGGTACCGCTGCAGCAGGTGGCCAGTATCGCGGTCGAGGACGGCCGCACGCTCGTCATTTCGCCCTGGGAGAAGAGCGTGGTGCAGGCGATCGAGAAGGCGATCTTCAAGTCCGACCTCGGGCTCACGCCGATGACGGCCGGCACGGTGATCCGCATCCCGATGCCACCGCTCACCGAGGAGCGGCGACGCGAGATCACCAAGATGCTGCGCCACGATGCCGAGAACGCGCGCGTTGCGGTGCGCAACGTGCGGCGCGACGTGATGAATGACATCAAGGACCTGCTGAAGGAAAAGCTCGTTTCGCAGGATGATGAACGGCGCGCGGAAACGGAGGTGCAGAAGCTCACCGACAAGCACACCGCGGACGTCGATGCGCTGCTCGCCGCCAAGGAAAAAGAGGTCATGCAGGTTTGATGGCACTCGCCACTGCCAAGGTGCTGCCGCGGCACATCGCCATCACCATGGACGGCAACGGCCGCTGGGCGGCCGGGCGCGGCCTCACGCGCGCCGCCGGCCACAAGGCAGGACTCGCCCCGGTGCGCATGTGCATCGAGGAGTGCGCACACCGCGACATCGAAGCGCTGACGCTGTTCGCCTTCTCGAGCGAGAACTGGGCGCGCCCGGCGACCGAGGTGGCCAGTCTCATGAGTTTGTTCGTCGAGGCGCTCGACCGCGAACTCGAGGAACTGCACCTGAAGGGCGTGCGCGTGCGCTTCATCGGCGCGCGCCGCAGTCTTGCGGTGCGCTTGCAGGCGCGCATTGCCGCGGCCGAAGAGCGTACTGCGGCCAATCAGGCGCTGAAGCTGCAGGTGGCCTTAAGCTACGGCGGCCGCTGGGATATCGTGCAGGCCGCGCAGCGGCTCGCGGGCGAATGCGCCGGCGGGGCGCTGCGGCCCGAGGAGATCACCGAGGCGCGCTTCGCGGCCGCCTTGAGCCTGGCGGGCCTGCCGGAGCCGGATTTGTTGATCCGCACCGGCGGGGAGCAGCGCCTCAGTAACTTTCTGCTCTGGGACCTCGCGTATGCGGAGCTGTACTTCACCGAGTGCCTGTGGCCGGATTTCACAGTGGCGGAATTCGAGCAGGCGCTCAAATTCTTTGCCGGCCGCGAGCGGCGCTTCGGCCAGACCGCCGCGCAACGCGCCTCGTGACCGAGTCGCTGCGCAAACGCATCCTCACCGCCGCCGTGCTCGCCGCGGCGCTGCTGTGCGTGCTGCTGTTGCTGCCGCCGGTGGCGACCGTCATCGTGGTGTCGGTGATCGTGCTGCTCGGCGCCTGGGAATGGTCCGCGTTCCTGCGCCTGCCGAGCGCCGCACTGCGCGCAGCGTACGTGGTGCTGATCGGCTTGCTCATGTTTGCGGCCTGGTCGGTCTCAGTCACCGCCGGCGCAGGCAACTTCGTGATGCTGCTGGCGCTCGCCTGGTGGTGCGTGGCGCTGCTGTGGGTCACGCTCGCCCCGCGCCGCGTGGCCGGCTGGTCGGCCGCGCTCGCAGGCGTGCTCGCCCTGGTTCCGGCGTGGCTTGCGCTCATTCGCCTGCGCGTCGGGCCGGCCGACGGGGCGCAGTGGGTGCTGTTCGCGTTGCTGCTCGTGTGGGTCGCCGACATCGGGGCGTTCTTCTGCGGGCGGCACTTCGGACGCGTGCGGCTCGCCCCGCAGGTCTCCCCGTCCAAGACCTGGGAAGGGGTGCTGGGCGGTATGCTCTTGAGCGCGGCGTGTGCGCTTGCCGGGGCGGCCTGGTTTCGCCTGCCCGCACTGCCGTTTGTGCTGCTGTGCCTGGGGGCCGTGGGCTTCTCGGTGGTCGGGGATCTGACGGAGAGTCTGCTCAAACGGTTTGCCGGTGTAAAAGATAGTGGCACATTGTTTCCGGGCCACGGCGGAGTCATGGATCGCATCGACAGCCTCACCGCCGCCGCACCGGTGCTGTTTATCGGGCTTGGGCTATTGGGAGTAGTGTGATGATGGGAGTGGCGGTTCTGGGCTCCACCGGCTCGGTCGGCGAGAGCACGCTCAATGTGCTGGCGCGCCATCCGCAGCGCTTCCGCCTCGTGGCGCTCGCCGCCGGCAGCAACGCCGCCAAACTTGCCCGCCAGATCCTCAGATTCCACCCCCCCTACGCTGCGCTCGCCGATGCGACGGCGGCGGCTGAACTCACCGAGCTGCTGAACGGCCAGGCTCCGACCACGCGCATCCTCGCCGGGCCCGGCGCGCTTGAAGAGCTCGCGGCCCTCTCAGAGGTGCACTGTGTCATGGCGGCGATCGTGGGTGCAGCGGGGCTGCGCTCGACGCTCGCGGCGGCACGCGCGGGCAAGCGCCTGCTGCTCGCCAACAAGGAATCGCTCGTGATGGCGGGGCCGCTGCTGATCGCGGCCGTGAATGAGGGCGGCGCGACGCTGCTGCCGATCGACAGCGAGCACAATGCGATCTTTCAGTGCCTGCCGCCCGGTGCACGCACCGGCGTCGCGCCGCCCGGACTGCGACGCGTGCTGCTGACCGCCTCCGGCGGGCCCTTCCGCGACACCCCGCGCGAGGCGCTCGAGAGCGTAACGCCCGAGGCCGCCTGCGCCCATCCGAACTGGGTCATGGGGCGCAAGATCTCGGTGGATTCGGCGACCCTGATGAACAAGGGTCTGGAACTCATCGAGGCCTGCCTGCTCTTCGGCGTGACGCCCGCGCAGGTGGAGATTCTTCTGCACCCCCAGAGCATCGTGCACTCCCTGGTCGAGTACGTGGACGGCTCGGTGCTGGCGCAGCTGGGCGCACCGGACATGCGCACGCCCATCGCCCACGCGCTCGCGTGGCCCGAGCGCATCGACTCCGGTGTAGAATTCCTCGATCTGCTCAAGGCCGGGCGGCTCGATTTTCGGGCACCGGACACCCAGAAGTTCCCCTGCCTGGCACTGGCGCAGGCGGCGGCGCGTGCCGGCGGCCAGCACCCGGTGCTCCTCAACGCTGCCAACGAGGTGGCAGTTGAGGCATTCCTGGAGCGCCGATTGAACTTTCCCGGCATTGCGGCGGTCATTCAAGCCGTGGTGCAGCGGGGGAGCGGGGGTGCGCTGGGCGGGCTGGATGAGGTTCTGGCGGCCGACGCAGAAGGTAGGGCGCACGCACGTGAGCAGATCCTCGGCATGACAAGAAGTGCATCGATGAAGGGCGCTCACGCATGAGTTTGGTCTGGACGCTGTTCTGGTTCATCGTCGCCGTGGGGCTGCTCGTCACGGTGCACGAGTTCGGGCACTACTGGGTGGCCCGGCGTCTGGGTTTCAAGGTACTGCGTTTCTCCGTCGGTTTCGGCAAACCGCTGCTGCGGTACGTGGGCGGTGCCGATCGCGTCGAGTACGTCATCGCCGCCATTCCGCTCGGCGGGTACGTGAAGCTGCTCGATGAGCGCGAGGCGCCGGTGCCCGCCGCGGATCTGAGCCGCTCCTTCACCCGCCGTCCCTCCTGGCAGCGCATCGCGGTGCTGCTCGCAGGCCCCGCCTTCAACATCCTCTTCGCGGTACTTCTGCTGTGGGGCATGTTCTGGGTGAGCGGCCTCAACGAGGTGCGGCCGCGTATCGGCGAGGTCACCGCGGACTCGATCGCCGCGCGCGCGGGACTTAAGTCCGGCGACGAGATTGTGAGCGTCGATGGCGTGGCGGTGGCAGGCCAGCGCGACGTGGTGCTCGGGCTGCTCGATGGGGTCAGCTCCCGCGCACGGCTCGTGCTCGGCGTGCGCAGCAGCGGCGGGCAGCTGCGCAACGTACAGTTCGACCTGCCCGACCCCGCGCAGCGGCGGCATCTGACCGAGCCTGCGGAGCTGTTCCACGGACTGGGCTTCCAGTTCTGGCTGCCGCCCGTGCCACCGGTACTGGGTCGCGTGGAGCACGATGGTCCGGCGGCGCGCGCCGGGCTTGCGGCCGGCGATCGCATCGTGGCGATCGACGGGGTGCGCATGCAGGACTTTCGCGAGATCGCCGACTATGTCCACGCCCGCCCCAACCAGCGCATCAGCATCGAATATCTGCGCGGCGGCAGCACCGGCACCGTCACGCTGGCGGTGATGAGCGAGGAGGTGGCCGGCAAGCGCATTGGCCTCATTCACGTCGGGCCGCCGAAGATTGCCGACGACACGGTGGTGCATACGGAGCTTTCGCCGCTCGCCGCGCTCAGCCGCGGCGCCACCGAGGCCTGGGGTCTGACGGTGTTCCAGGCGCGCCTCTTCTGGCGCATGGTGATGGGCAAGGTGTCGCTGAAGAATCTGAGCGGCCCGCTGTCGATCGCACAGTATGCCGGTGAGTCCGCGGACGCCGGCGCGAGCGCTTTCCTCTCCACGCTGGTGATTCTGTCACTGTCGCTGGGGTTTCTTAACCTGCTGCCCATTCCGATCCTCGACGGCGGCCAGATCCTGTTTCAGCTGGTGGAATGGCTCAAGGGCAGTCCGCTGTCGGAACGCACACAGGTCTTCGGGCAGCAGGTGGGCATCGCCCTTCTCATCGTCCTGATGGGTGTCGCGCTCTACAACGACATTGCGCGCCAGTTCAGTTGAGCGAGCTATAGGGGTCGTCACGCCGACCCGCAAGTGACCGCCGGCGGATGCGAATCCTCCGGTTCTTAGATAGTGCAGTGCATGAGTTTCTTGACCAGCGCTCCAGAGGCGCGAAGTGAGAGTGTGCGGTGATCGGAGCATGAAAACGCGATTAGCCCTTGCCGGTGTGGCGCTTCTCCTGCGCTGTGCGCTGGCACTGGCGCAGACGACGGCGCTGCCGGCGGACTTCATCGTCGGCGACATCCGCGTCGAGGGCCTGCAGCGCGTTTCCGAAGGCACGGTGTACAACTACCTGCCCGTCAACATCGGTGATCACCTGACGCCGGCGCGCGTGCGCGAGGCAATCAAGGCACTCTATGCCACCGGCTTCTTTCGCGATGTGCAGCTGCGCCGCGAGGGCAGCACGCTGGTGGTGGTCGTGCTCGAGCGCCCCTCGATCGAGAGCTTTGAGATCACCGGTAACAAGGACATCAAGACCGAGGATCTGCAGAAGTCGCTGCGCGGCGTCGGTCTGGCCACCGGCAAGACCTTCGATCGCTCGGTGCTCGAGGATGTCACGCAGTACCTCACCGACCAGTACTACGCGCGCGGCAAGTACGGCGTCAAGATCGATGCCAAGGTCGAAGAGGAGTCCGGCAACCGCGTCAAGATCAAGATCGACATCAAGGAAGGCACGCGCGCCGTGATCCGTGAGATCAACATCGTCGGCAACACCGAGTTCAAGACCAAGGACATCCTCGAGACCCTCGAGCTGAAGACGCCCAACTGGCTCTCCTGGTACAAGCAGGATGATCGCTATGCGCGCGAGTCGCTGCAGGGGGATCTCGAGAAAATCCGTAACTACTACATGGATCGCGGCTACGCGAACTTCCAGCTAAGTTCCACCCAGGTGGCGATCGCACCGGAGAAGGAAGACATCTTCATCACCGTTAACATCGACCCGGGCGCGATCTACACCGTTTCGCAGATCAAGCTTGCTGGCACCTTCGTCGTGCCGCAGGCCGAGCTCGAGCGCTTGCTCGTCATACACCCGGGCGACACGTTTAACCGCAAGCAGATCACGACCAGCCAGGAGCTGATGCAGAACCGCATGGGCCGTGATGGCTACGCCTTCGCCAAGGTCGAGCCGGTACCGACGGCGGACAACGTCACGCACACCGTTGCGCTCACCTTCTTCGTCGACCCGGGCAACCGCGTGTACGTGCGCGACATCTCCTTCACCGGTGCCAACCGCATCAACGACGAGGTATTGCGCCGCGAGATGCGGCAACTCGAGGGCGGCTGGTTGTCCAACACTTCACTGGAGCGCTCCAAACAGCGCATCCAGCGTTTGCCGTATGTGAAGTCAGTCGAATTCGAGACCACGCCCGTGGCCGGCTCCCCGGACCTGGTCGATGTGAACTACAAGATCGAGGAGGGTCCGGCTTCGCAGCTCTCCGGCGGTATCGGTTACTCCGAGACCTACAAGTTCATGCTCAACGGCAGCTACGCGGACTCGGACTTCCTCGGCACCGGCGAGCGCATCGCCGTCAACCTGAACGGCGGTGCCTTCAGCAAGGTGTACAGCATTCAGCACACGAATCCTTACACCAACATCGACAACCTGCAGCGCACCATTTCGCTCACCTACAGCGACGTCACGCAGTTCGTTTCCTCGTCCTCGCAATTCTCCTCGCAGACCCTGAGCGTCGGACCGACCTGGGCGTATCCGATCACCGAGTACCAGTATCTGCGCTTTGGCTTCTCCTTCAACAGCTCGCAGCTGCTCACCAACTCCCTGAGCAGCGCCATCCAGGCGCAGCAATGGGTGCAGGATAACGGCCATCCCTACAACCGTATCGCCCACGACGACGCGACCAATAACATCTACATATTCTATGGCTCGGACTTCAAGACCCTGGAAGCGGTGGTGGGCTGGGACTGGGACACACGTAACCGCACCTTGTTTGCCGACCATGGCATGCGTCAGTCCATCTCGGCCGCCGTGACCGTGCCGATCGATAACGTGCAGTACTACGTCGCCAACTACCAGTTCATCAAGTACGTGCCGCTCACGAGACGGTTTACGCTCTCCTTCCTCGAGGGTGTCGACTACGGCGCCCCCCTCGGGAACACCACGGCCCTGCCGCCCTTCCGCCAGTTCTTCGGCGGCGGCCCGGACAACGTACGCGGCTTCCGCGAGAGTCGCCTCGGGCCGAAGGACCAGTTCGGCAACCCGTACGGCGGCAACCTGCGCATCACGAGCCAGAACGAGCTGCTCATTCCCATGCCCATCAAGTGGGCACAGACCGCGCGCGCGAGCTTGTTCTACGACATGGGCGGCGTGTACCAGACCGGCTCGACCATCAAGTTCTACGGCCCGGACGGCGTGACGCCGAATAGTTACAACCTCTCGAGCTTCTCGGACATCAAGCGCTCGGTGGGAGTCGCCGTGCAATGGCTCGCACCGCTGGGTCTGTTCCGGTTCAGCTTTGGCAAGGCGCTCAACGCCCAGTCGAGCAACGGCATCACCACCTGGGGTGATGAGACGGAAGGCTTCCAGTTCTCGGTCGGCAACGCCTTCTGAGGGGGTCGAAAAGCGCAAAGAAACGCGCCGCCGGCTGCGTTCTACGCGATACTAGGGGTTTAAGCGGCTCCCCTTGGGGGGCCGCCCCCCATAAACAGTTATACGAGGCAGGTAGGTCCGTGATGCGTTTGATCAGCAGCAAGGTGGTGGTTTGGGCGATGGCAGCGGGGGCGGCGCTCGCCGCACTGCCGGCATGGGCTGAGCCGAGAATCGGTATCGTCGATGCCCCGCGTCTGATGGAGGAATCGCCACAGGGGAAGGCGGTATCGGAAGCCATGCGCTCGGAATTTGCACCGCGCCAGCGCACCCTGCAGGCGCAGGAGCAGGCGCTGAAGGCCAAGGTCGACAAGCTGCAAAAGGACGGCGCGACCATGACCGAAGAGCAGCGGGCGCGCGCGGAGAAGGATCTGCGCGACGGGCAGCGCGACTTCGAACGCGCGCGCGGGGAGTTCCAGGACGACGTGAGCGCGCGGCGTACCGAGGAGTTGTCGCGCCTGCAACGCACCCTGGGCGAAGAGGTGCGCAACTACGCCAAGGCCAACAACTACGATCTGGTGCTGAACTCCGAAGGGGTGGTCTACGCCACGCCGACCTACGACATCACGGCGGCAGTCCTCGCCGCCCTGCAGGCGCACGGCGGCGCGGCCAAGCCGAGCAGCGGCACGCCGCCCCCGGCCCCGATGCCGGGGAAGCCGACCAAGTAAGCGCGCAGGCGTTTACTTCAGGGAGCGAGCGGAAGGTTTCCGGCCATGGCGGTATCGCTTGGGGAGCTCGCGGTCCGCTTCGGCTGCGAACTGCGCGGTGATCCCGACATCAAGGTCGAGCGGGTCGCGACACTCGGCGGCGCCGAGGGCGGCGCGCTGAGTTTTCTCGCCAATCCGCGCTACCGCGCGCAGCTCGCCGCGACGCGCGCTGCGGCCGTCGTGCTCGACGCCGAGGCCGCGGCCGATTGTCCGACCGCGATGCTCGTGAGCGAGAACCCCTACCTGACCTATGCGCGCATCGCGGCGCTCCTGCACCCGCCGCCGCCGCTCGCCCCGGGCGTGCATCCCACGGCGCTCATCGCCGCCAGCGCGCGCATAGATCCGAGCGCGCAGGTGGCAGCGTTCGCGATGATCGGCGAGAACGTCCTCATCGAGGCGCGCAGCTTCATCGGTCCGCACAGTCTCATCGAGCCGGGCGTACGGCTCGCCCCCGACGTGCGGCTCGTCGCGCGCGTCACCTTGGGAGCAGGCGTGCAGATCGGGACGCGCACAGTGCTGCAGCCCGGCGCGGTCATCGGCGCCGATGGTTTCGGCTTCGCGCCGCAGCGCGGCGGCTGGCTCAAGGTGCCGCAGCTCGGCTCGGTGCAGGTGGGCCCCGATGTGGAGATCGGCGCCAACACGACCATCGATCGCGGCGCCATCGAGGACACGGTGATCGAGGAGGGCGTCAAACTCGATAACCTGATCATGATCGCGCACAACGTGCGCGTGGGAGCGCATACCGCGATCGCCGCCTGCACCGGCGTCTCCGGCAGCACCACC
>DATHLO010000219.1:0-6474 GCA_035488075.1 Steroidobacteraceae bacterium
TCGACCGAGGTCGAGGTCATCCAGAACTCCAAGGGCATCGAGATCCCGCAGTCGATCGCGCAGACCGCGCCCAAGCAGTCCGTCGTGGTCATGGTGACGAAGACGGATCTGTTCGTGCAGGGTGAGTTCATCACCAGCATCGCCGATATCCGCGCCGCGCCGGGCCCGCTCGTTGAGCCGCTGCGTGCGGCGCTGCAGCGCCCGCTGCTCGTGGGTAAGGAGATGACGGAGAAGGACCTGGCGCAGCGCGAAATTACGATCATGGCGGACAAGGCGATCCCCTACGACGTGCTCAAGCGCGTGATGGCGACCTGCACGGCGGCGGACTACGGGCGCATCTCGCTCGCGGTCATTCAGAAAGAAAAGCCGGTTGCCCCCGGCCAGCTCAGGACCGGTTAAGTACGACATGCTGCTCGCTCCTTACTACCGCGAATACGAGCTGCCCTGGGAGGGCGATCCGGAAGCCAATGAGCGCTTCCAGAAGATCCTGCGCACCCTGCTGATCATCCTGGTGCTGCTCGGTATCCTGTTTCCGCTGCTGCCGCGGCCGGCGCGCCCGACCGCACAGGACATTCCGCAGCGCCTGGCGCGCGTCATGCTTGAGGAAAAGCCCAAGCCGCCCCCGCCCCCACCGACGCCGAAGGTGGAGGAGAAGCCGAAGATCGAACCGAAGGTGGCGATGATCACGCCGCCACCGGTCGATCTGCGCCAGAAGGCACACGAGAAGGCGCAGAAGCAGCTGAACCAGGTGAAGGACGAGCTGGCGGACCTGCGCGACGTCATGGACTTAAAGCCGCTCGAGACGAAAAACCTCTCCGGGGCGGTCGGGGCGGATGCGCACGCCGAGCGCTCGCTCATCACCTCCAAGGTCGGCGTCGGCAGCGGCGGCATCACCTCGGCCGACACCAGCCGCGGTTTTGGCACCGGGGCGGGCTCGCTCACCGGCAACGCCACCACCGCGGTCAACTCCGGCATCGCGCGCGCGAGCGTCAACGCCCGCTCGCCCACGGCCGGCGGCGGGGGTGGCAAGGCGGGTAGGCCGGCCGAGGAGATCGCCCTGATCTTCGATCGCAACAAGGGCCGCCTCTACAGCCTGTACGCGCGCGCGCAGCGCGATAATGCGGAGCTGCACGGCAAACTCGTGCTGGAGTTCACCATCGCCCCGAGCGGTGAGGTAACCATGTGCCGGGTGGTCTCCAGCGAGCTCAATGACGCGGACCTTGAGCGCAAGATCATCGCGCTGGTGCGCCTCATGCAGTTCGGCGCCGAGGACGTCGATGCGATCACCGTCACCAAACCCATTGATTTCTTCCCCGCATAGTGCTGAGGTAACCCGTCGGGGGGCGTGATGAACCTCAACTCAGAAATCCAGTTTTACGCCGAGCTGCGGCTGGTGGATAAGGCGCGGCTGCTGAACCTGTTTCTGCACGAACTCGCGGAGGAGGCGCGCGGCACCTACGGCCCGGGCGCCGAGCAGGTGCACGATGCGGGCCACCTGCGCTTCGTGAACGAGCTCTACCACCGTCTCACCCGCTTCATCGAGCAGTTGCTCGCCGAGGATGCCACGCGCCCGGCGGATGACGTCGTGCTGCGCATGCTGCTCGCGCCGCGCTCCGACAAGATAGCCGAGCGGCTGGTATTCAACGCCTACGCGCGCGCGATCCAGGGCTTCGAGAGCTACGACACCACCGTGCTCATGGGCTCATGAGCCCGCCGGCGCTGAGCGCCCGCGCTCGCCCCGGGCGCTAACGGGCACACGGCCGCACTCCACGGGCTGCCATAACGATGCGTAACTTTGTGGCGCGCTGGCTGCTGGTCGCGCTCGCGCTGAGCCTGCCGTGCGTCAGCCTCGCCGAGCCGGCCGTGCTGCTGCGCCCCGCACAGGTATGGAGCGCCGGGGAGCCGCTGCATGCCGGCTGGGTCGTCCTCACTCAGGGCGAGCGCATCGCGGCGGTGGGTCCGCAGAGCTCCGTGCCCGTCCCGCAGGGCGCCTTGGTCATCGACCTGCCCGGTACGACGCTGCTGCCGGGGCTCATGGACGCGCACTCACACCTGTTCCTGCACCCCTACAACGAGGCGCGCTGGGACGATCAGGTCCTCAAGGAACCCGTGCCGTACCGAACGCTGCGCGCCGGGGTGCAGGCACGCGCGACGCTGCTCGCCGGCTTCACGACGCTGCGCGACCTCGGCACCGAGGGCGCGGACTACGCGGATCTCGCGCTCCGGCGCGCCATCGATGAGGGGATGATCGAAGGACCGCGACTGTTGGTCGCCACACGCGCCATCGTTGCCACCGGCAGCTACGGCCCCGCGCCGCGCGGGCTGCGGCCGGACGTGTGCTGCACGCCCCAGGGTGCGCAGGAGGCGAGCGGCGTGGAGGAGGTCACGCGCGCCGTGCGCGAGCAGGCCGGGCGCGGCGCGGACTGGATCAAGGTGTACGCCGACTACCGCTGGGGTCCCCAGGGCACGCAGCAGCCCACCTTCTCGGAAGAGGAGCTGCGGGCGCTCGTCACGGCCGCCCATTCGGCCGGGCGGCCGGTGGCGGCGCACGCGGTGACCGCCGAAGGCATGCGCCGCGCGGTCGAGGCCGGCGTGGACACGATCGAGCACGGCTACGGGGGCACCGCGCAGGTGTTCAAGCTCATGGCGGCGCGGGGTGTGGCGTACCTGCCCACGCTCACCGCGGAAGCCGCCTACGGGGAGTACTTCGAGCACTACGTGCCCGGCAGCAGCGAACCCACCCCCGGGATGCGCCAGGCGGCCCAGGCGTTTCAGAGCGCGCTCAAAGCGGGCGTCACGATCGGCTGCGGCAGCGACGTCGGCGTTTTCGCCCATGGCACGAACTCGCGCGAACTTGCGTGGATGGTGACAGACGGCATGACCGCGGTGCAGGCGCTGACCGCAGCGACCGCCACCGATGCGCGCATTCTTCGGCACGAGGCGGACCTCGGGCGGGTACGGCCGCAGATGCTGGCCGATCTGATCGCCGTGTCGGGCGATCCGACGCAAGACATCGGGGCACTCGCGCACGTCGTGTTCGTCATGAAGGCGGGTGTGATCTACCGGCGCTCCGCGCAGGAGCCGCTCGGGCACTCCCCCTAGCCGCGCTGCGCAAGCGCGCTCAGCGCGGCACCGCTCAGACGGAACGTCCTCCACTCATCCAGCGCGACCGCGCCGAGGCTGTGGTAGAAGCCGATCGAGGGCGCATTCCAGTCCAGTACCGCCCAGTCCAGGCGCGCGCAGCCGCGCGCGAGCGCGGCCTGCGCCAGCCACTCGAGCAGCCGCCGGCCGATGCCGCGGCCGCGCGCCTGCGGACGCACGAACAGATCCTCCAGATAGAGGCCCGGCTTGCCGAGGAAGGTCGAAAAATTGTGAAAGAAGAGGGCGAAGCCCACCGGCGCGTCTTCAAGACAAGCGAACACCACTTCCGCGTACGGACGCGCACCGAAGAGCGCCGCCGTGAGATCCGTCTCGCTCGCCACCACTTGCGCCTCGAGGCGCTCGTACACGGCGAGCTCACGAATGAACTCCAGCACCAGCGGAATCTCATGGCGCGCCGCCGGGCGGATGGTGAGATTTTCGGTGGCCGCCGTCATCCGGTGCTTTGCATGCCTTCGGCGATGCCGCCGACGCTCGCCAGCAGTGCTGCAAAGAGGTCATGGTCCTCGCGCCCGCCGCGGCGCCAGCGCTCCAGCAGATCCACCTGCATGAGGTTCATCGGATCCACGTACGGGTTGCGCAGCCGTATGGAGCGCTGCAGCGTCGGATCCGAATCAAGCAGCGCCTGGCTGTTCTTGACGGCGAGCACCTGCTCGCAGGCGAGTTGATACTCGGCACGGATGTCGCTGCCGAAGCGGCGCAACGGTGCGGCACTCAGCGCCTCGTAGTAGCGGGCGATCTCCAGGTCCGCGCGCGCGAGCATGGTCTCGACATCATCGACGAGATTTTTCAGGAAGAACCAGCTGCCGTAGGCCTCGCGTACGCGCGCCACTCCCAGCGTGCGCGCCGCGCTGGCGAGTCCTGTGCCGGCGCCGTACCAGCCGGGCAGCATGTAACGCGCCTGTGACCAGGCAAACACCCAGGGCACGGGCAGCAGGGCGCTGAGCTCCGCGTTGGCCGTGCGATGCACCGAGCGCGAGCCGATCTGCATGCGCTCGATGACGTCGATCGGGGTGACCGCCTTGAAGAACTCGTAGAATTCGGGCGCCGCGTACACCAGCTGTCGGTAGGCGGTGCGGCTTTCCTGCGCCAGCAGGCGCGCGACCTCAAGATGTGCCGGCGCGTCCGGCGCCAGCCGACCGGCACGGCCGGCGGCGGTGGTGAGACTGAGCGCGTTGAAAGCCCGCTCGAGCGTGCGCATGGCGATCGGGCGCAATCCGTAGCCCTGCTTGACGGTGGAGCCCTGCTCGCGGATGCGCAGTACGCCGTCCACCGCGCCCGCCGGAGCCGCCTTGACGATCGCTTCAATGCGCCCACCGCCGCGTGCGAGGCTGCCACCGCGCGCATGGAACAGCACGTGTTCTTCACCCGCACCGCGGAGCACGCGGGCGATATCCTCCTGGGCCTGGTGGATGAGGAAGCGCGAAGCGCACGTTCCGGCCTCCTTATTACTGTCCGAGTAGCCGATCAGCACGCACTGCCGGCGCCCGCGCGCTTCGAGGTGCCGGCGATAGAGCGGGTCGGCGAGCAGCTCCTGTAACGTGGCTGCGCAGCCGCCAAGGGACTCCTCGGTCTCAAACTGCGGCGCGATATCGAGGGCCACCTCGCCGCTGTGCTTGTCGTACGCCGCGGCCCAGTGCGCCAGCAACAGTGCCGCGAGCAGGTCATCCGCCCCGGCGGCGCCGCTGATGATGAAGTAGCCGATGGCCTCGGGCCCGTAGCGGTGCCGCCCCTGCATGATGGCCTCGAACACCGCGAGCGTACGCTTCCCGAGCGCGTCGAGTTCCCTGACCGGGCCGCGATCCTTCTCCAGTGCCTCCGCCAGCAGGTCGCGCCGCTCGCGGCGCGTGCGGGCGAGCCACTCATCATCGGCGAGTCCCTGCGCGATCACCTGGTGCAGGACGCCGGCCTGCTGGCGCACATCGAGCGTCGCCAGGTGAAAGCCGAAGGTATCGATGCGACGCAGCAGCCGCTTGACGTAGAAGAGCCCGGCGTTGGCCCCCTTGTTGGCCTTAAGACTGGCCGCAATGAGCGCCACGTCATCGCGGAACTGCCGCGCCTGCTCGTAGCCGCTCGCGCGGCCGTCGAACGCACCGCGCAGCCGCTCGCCGATCTGCGCGAGGAAGACGCGGTAGGGCATGCGGTCGTGCCGTGCCGGCGTGATGGCGCGTGCCCCCGGAAGCAGCGTCATGTAGTGCTCCAGACGCTTGCTCATTTCGGGGAAGATGCCGATGCGACTGGCGCTCTGCGAGAGGCGCTGCGCGAGCTCCTGGCACTCCTGGAAGTAGGCGGTGACGATCACCTGCTGCTGCCGCGCCAGGGTCTCGCGGATCGTCTTGGCATGCACGTCGGGATTGCCGTCCATGTCCCCGCCGGCCCAGGAGCCGAAGTGCAGAAGCGACGGCACGCGCAGCGTGCCCGCCTTGGCGCCGTACACCTTCTCCAGCGCCTGCGCGATCTCCTCGTAGAACGCCGGCACCACGCGGTAGAGCACCTCGAGCAGATAGAAGAGGATCTGCTCGCGCTCATCGGCCACCGTGAGGCGCGCGCGCGGCAGTTCCTCGGTCTGCCAGGCGCTGGTGAGCTCCATGCGGATGTTGTCCCAGATGCTGCGCGCCTCGTTGGGCGTCAGGCTCGGATCAAGTCGCTCGAGCAGCCGTTGCGCGATGCGCTGCTGTTTACGCAGCAGCGTGCGGCGGCCGGCCTCGGTCGAGTGCGGGGCGAACACCGGCTCGAGGGAGAGGCTGCCGATGAGCTCGCTCGCCTGCTGCGCGTCGAGTCCCTGCGCTTGAAGTTCCGCGATCGCGTCCTCGACGCCACCGGGCTGCGCGCGCTGGCTGTCCTTGACGAAGTAGTCACGCCGCCGGCGGATGCGGTGCACCTTCTCGGCCAGATTGACCACCTGAAACCACATGGAAAACGCCCGCACCAGATCACGCGCCAGCGCCGGCGGCCGCCCGCGCACCTGCGCGGCGAGCGCGGCGCGCGCGGCCGCATCGCCGCTGCGGCCGCGAATGGCGGCGACGCGATCACTCTCCACCAGCTCAAACAGCTGCTCGCCGCCTTGTTCGCGCAGGATCTCGCCCACCAGCGCGCCGAGCCCGTGCACGTCATCGCGCAACGGCTCGTGCTTGGGCGGGAAATGGATGTCGCTGCGGTTCACTCAGGAACTTCAGCCCAGCTGTTGGCGTTGGCCGCGAAATCGGTGCGTTCGACCGGCACCACGCAGAAGCGCTGTCCGGTCGGTGCCTCCATGACCACCCAGCTGTGCACAGCGCCGATGCGCCGCGCGCCCAGACGCTCCAGGCGTTGCAC
>DATHLO010000220.1:0-3858 GCA_035488075.1 Steroidobacteraceae bacterium
CGCCAGCAGATCGCGGAAGGTCGCCGCCGGGCGGTTGTTCACCAGGTGCGCGTACTGGCGATAGTGCGCGTAATCCCCCGAGACCACCGCCGCCTGCAGGGCGGCGATCACGTCCGGGTTGTACATGTGGTACTCGCCGCCGTGCACGTACTTCAGGAGTCCGCCCTGCCCGATCGGTTCGCGCGGATTCCAGGCACGCGCGGCCAGCTCGCAGGTGTCGGCCTCCAGGTCGGCGAAATCCGCCCCCTGCACGCGGCTCTCCGTGCCGGTGAAACACCGCCGCACCACCTCATCCGCCAGGCCCACGATCTCAAACAGCTGCGAGCTGCGGTAGCTCGAGATGGTCGAGATGCCCATCTTCGACATGATCTTGAACAGGCCCTTGCGTACGCCGGCGCGGTAGCTGCGCCCGAGTTCCAGGCGCGCGGCGAAGTCGAGCTTGACGCGTCCCTTGCGCATCATCTCGAACAGCACCTGGTAGGCCATGTACGGATACACGGCGGTCGCGCCGTAGCCGATCAGACAGGCGAAGTGGTGCGGCTCGCGTGCCGTGCCGGTCTCGACCAGGAGGTTGCACTTGCAGCGCAACCCTGATTTCACCAGGTGCTGGTGCACCGCGCCGGTGGCGAGCAGCGCGTGCGCGGGAATACGCCCCTTCACGAGATACCGGTCCGAGAGCAAGAGCACGAGCTTGCCCTCACGCACGGCGCTTTCCGCCTGCGCGCACAGGCGCACGATCGCCGCCTGCAGACCTTCGGCCGGCTCGTACTGCAGGTCGAGGAACTCGTGCGTCACCTCCTCGATGGCGAGGATCTGGCGCAGCTTGCGCTGCGAGAGGATCGGCGAGCCGAGCACGACCTGGCGGGCGTGTCCGGGAGCGGGCTCGAAGATGTTGCACTCGGGCCCGATCTGCGTCTGCAGCGACATCACGATCGTCTCGCGCAACGGATCGATCGGCGGATTGGTGACCTGTGCGAACTGCTGGCGGAAGTAGTCGTAGAGCGAGCGCACCTGGTGCGACAGCACGGGCATCGGCGTGTCATCGCCCATCGAGCCGACCGCCTCGTTCTCATCCTGGGCCAGCACGCGGATGATGTCGTCCCGCTCTTCCTGCGTGACGTTGAACATCTTCTGGTACAGCGCAAGCGTGGCGCGGTCCATTGGCTCGGCGGCGAGCCGCGGATCGACCAGGTCGCTCTCCAGATAACGCACACCCTGCTTCAGCCACGCCTTGTAGGGATGGCGGCTCTTGAGGATCTGGTCGATATCGGCGGAGCTGAGCAGGGTGCCGGTCTTCAGATCGAGCGCGATCATGTCCCCGGGCCCGAGCTTGCCCTTCTTCACCACATCCTGCGGCGCGTAATCCCACACGCCCGCTTCGGAGGCGATGGTGAGGCAGCGGTTGTTGGTGATGCAGAAGCGCGCGGGCCTCAGGCCGTTGCGATCGAGCGTGCACAGCGCGTAGCGGCCGTCGGTCAGCACCACGCCGGCCGGTCCGTCCCAGGGTTCCATGTGCACCGAGTAGTACTCGTAGAAGGCGCGCAGGTCCGGATCAAGCGCATCCAGGCCGTGCCAGGCGGGCGGCATGAGCAGGCGCATGGCATGCAGCGCATCAAGGCCGCCCATGAGCAGCACCTCGAGCATGTTGTCGAGGCTCTGCGAGTCCGAGCCGCTGAGCGAGACCAGGGGCAGCGCCTGCGAGAGCTGCGGCAGCAGGGGGGAGCTCAGCAGTGGCCCGCGTGCCAGGGCCCAGTTGCGATTGCCCTGCACCGTGTTGATCTCGCCGTTGCGCGCCAGATAGCGGTACGGGTGCGCGAGGCGCCACTGCGGCAGGGTGTTGGTGGAGAAGCGCTGGTGAAACACCGCCACCGAGCTTTCGAGCCTGGGATCGGCAAGATCGGGGTAGAACTGCGCCAGATACTGCGGCATCACCATGCCCTTATAGACGATGGTGCTCGCCGAGAGACTCGACACATAGAAGGCCGCATCCGCGGCGAGCGCCTTCTCGGTCAGGCGCCGCGCCATGTACAGCCGGCGGTTGAACGCGGCTTCATCGAGCTCGGGGCTGCGACAGTTGACGAACACCTGCTCGATCCGCGGCAGGGACTTGAGGGCCTCCGCACCGCAGGCGCTCGCATCGGTGGGCACCACGCGCCAGCCGGCGAGCTGCAGCCCCTGCTGCTCAAGCTGCGCGCCGAGGAGCGCGCGCGCGGCCGCCGCGGCCGCAGGCTCGTGCGACAGGAAGATGAGGCCGGAGGCGAAGCGCTCGGCGAGTGCGATTCCGGCCTCGGCGGCCAGCGCGCGCAGGAAGCTGGTCGGTTTTTTCAGCAGCAGGCCGCAGCCATCCCCGGTCTTGCCGTCGGCGGCGATCGCACCGCGGTGGGTGAGGCGGTTGAGCGAGGTCATGGCGGTGCGCACCAGCCAGTGACTGGCCGCATCATCGAGACTCGCGATCAGCCCGAAGCCGCAGCTGTCGCGCTCGTAGGCTTCTTTGTAGAGTCCGCGCTCCTGAGGATGCATGGCGATGGTCCCGGTGTGGTCTTAAACGCGGCCGCGCTTCCGCAGGGACGATCGGTCCGCGGGCTCTGGGAAGCGGCGTGCCGGCAATTCAGGCGCTGAAGGAGATCCGCAGAACCTATGAGGACCGCGAATGAGAGAGCCCCGGTCGAAACGGGCACGAGTGCCGTCCCCGTCGAAGGACTGTCTTACACCATCACTATGCGTTCGATAATACCGGCCCGGGATGAGCTTGCAAGCGCTGCCCATGAGTGAGCTTGCTACGGCGCGACTGCGGCTGCGGCACTGGCGCGCGGCGGATACGGACGCCTTTGCCGCCCTCAGTGCCGATCCTGAGGTCATGCAATTCATGCCGGCCTGTCTCAGCCGCTCGCAGAGCGAGGCCTTCGCCCTGCGGGCACAAGGGGACCTCACGCAGCGCGGCTTTGGCCTGTGGGCGGTGGAGGTGCGCGCACAGGCGCCGTTCATCGGGTACGTGGGCCTCTCGCCGGTGAGCTTTGCCGCCCCCTTTACGCCGGCGGTGGAGATCGCCTGGCGCCTCGGGCGCGCGAGCTGGGGCTGCGGTTACGCGACCGAGGCGGCGCGCGAAGTCCTGCGCTTTGCTTTCGAGGATCTGGGGCTGCACGAAATCGTCGCCTTCACGGTGCCCGCCAACGTGCGCTCCCGGGCGCTCATGCAGCGTCTGGGTCTTCGCTACGACGTGCACGGGGATTTCGAGCATCCGCGGCTGCCCGCAGGGCATGCGCTGCGCTCCCACCTGCTCTACCGGCTTACCTCAGGCGCGTGGACGGCCTCGCGCCCCTTAAGCGGCTTGGGGGGCGTGGCGCGCACAAACTGCGGGATCAGCTGACCCGCAGCCGACAGCCCGACCAGGCGCGCCGCGCGCCGCGCGCGGGTTTGCGGCCGCTGCGCGCTGATCACCCACCAGGTGGCCGCGCGGCGGTAGGAGGGGATCTGGGCCATGAAGAAGCGCAGAGCGGCCGCGTTGGCCCTGAGCAGCCGTGCGTGCGGCTCGGGCAGGCGCGTCGGGCGCTGCTCGTAGGAGTAGCGGCCCGAGCGGCGCGCGCGGCGGGCACGAAAGGCCTCGAGACCCGCCGGCTGCATGCGCCCTGCAGCACGCAGCGCTGCCACCTTGCGGATGTTCACGGCACTCCAGATGCTGCCGGCGCGGCGCGGCGTGAAGCGCACCTGGTAGCTCAGCGCATCAAGACGCCGCCGCACCCCGTCGATCCAGCCAAAGCACAGCGCCTCCTCCACCGACTCCGGCCAGCTGAGGCTCGCGCGGCCGGAGTCCTTCTTGTAGAAGCCGACCACGAGTTCCGCGGCGCGCGCGTGGTGCGT
>DATHLO010000221.1:0-3263 GCA_035488075.1 Steroidobacteraceae bacterium
GATGCTGGTGATGAACTCACCCTGCACGAACAGATCCGTCTTCGTCACCATGACCACGACGGACTGCTTGGGCGCGGTCTGCGCGATCGACTGCGGGATCTCGATGCCCTTGGAGTTCTGGATGACCTCGACCTCGGTCGAGTACACGAGCAGGAACGCCACCATCACCGAGAGGATATCGATGAGGGGAATCAGGTTCAGTTGGGCATCCGCGCGGTGACGCAGGTGGTGCTGCGCCATGCGCAGCGCGCGGCTGGACATGCTCATGGGGGCGGCGCTCCTTTGCCGGGGGTAGTCGCAGGGGTAGCGGCAGCCGCATCGGTGAGTGGCGCATCACCGATGGAGATGTCCGGAAAGAGCTCCGCCTGTATGGCACTGAGGCCGGAGCCGGTCTCGAACACACGCACCCGGTCCATGACCTGTACCAGCGTGTCGTAAGGGGTGTCCGCCTCGAGCAGGATGGTCGCTTCGGTCTTTTCCGGGAACTTCGCCTTGACGCGCTTCAGGTACTCGGTGAGCGCATCGTAGTCGTAGCCGCTCGCCGTGTTGGGCAGCGTCGCGAGGGGTCCCGTGTTGCGATCGGACACCTGCAGCAGATCCTTGCGCACCATCACCTCGAGCACGAGTCCGGGCGGCGGTTCGCGGAACTCGGTCTGGGAGGCGGGCAGGTTCAGCTGCAGGATCACGGTGCGCGAGAACACCGCCGTCATGAGCAGGAAGGTCACGAGCACGGTGAAAATGTCGATCATCGGCACGAGCAGCAGCTCGGCCGGCTTGCGCGAGTGCCGCTCCAGCTTGCGGGATTGATATGAGCGACGCATGCGGGACCTTCAGCCCTGCGGGCGAGCGTGGGCGCGAAAGCGGATCAGGCCGCCGCGGGGGCGGTCTGACGCTCGGTAATCGCGTTCAGGAACTTGACCGAAGCCATCTCCAGGCTATCGATCAGTTCGGTCGTCTTCGTCTGCAGCCAGGCGTGAATGAACAGCAGCGGCACGGCGGTCATCAGGCCGAAGGCGGTGCAGTTCATCGCCACCGAGATGCTGGCCGAGAGCAGGTTGGCCTTCTCCGCGGGATTGACGGTCGATACCGCCTGGAAGGCGCGGATCAAACCCATCACCGTGCCCAGCAGGCCGAGCAGGGTCGCCAGGTTGGCGAAGGTGGCGAGGTAGTGCGTGCGCCGCTCCAGGCGCGGCACGACCTCCATCAGGCTCTCCTCCATCGCCTTCTCGATGTCATCGCGGCGCCGCGCGGACTGGATGCGCGCGAGTCCGTAGTTGAGGATGTGCCCGATGGCGGAGCTGGACTTGGAAGTCGCCTGCGCCACGCCGCGGAAGTTGCCCTGCGCGAGCAACGGCACAATCTCATTCCACAGGCCGCGATTACGCGCCGCGGTCGCCGTCAGGTAGATGTAGCGCTCGATGGCGATCGCCAGACCCACCACGAACACGATCGCGATGGGGTACATGAAGTCCCCACCGCCCTGAAAGAAACGAACGATCAAATTCCAAAAGCCCATCTGACACTCCCGCTGTCAAAAGACCGCCACGCAAGCACACACACTAACCAAAACTGAATGACATAAGCCCAAAAAGCTGCGACCTGGCTCTCATCCTGAGGCTGCGCCGGGGATATTTCAGGGCTTAACGCCCGAACCCTGCGCCGCGTCTGATTTTGCTCCCGCGTTCTCCGGTTTCAGCGCGTCGTAATAGCGGTTCTGCCGGTTAAAAACGTCCCGATCCAGGGGCTGCAGCACCTCATCGAGGAGGCTGTTCACCGGACGACCGACCATGTCGCCGAGGTCCGAGCGCTTCCACGGAACGATATACAGCACTTTCGGCAACTCGCTGTTGCCCGTGACATCCGTCGTTTCCAGCTCGAGCCGGTCCGGGCCCTTCTTCCCCGCAGCCTTCGCGCCCGCGGCCGCCTTGGGCGCAGCGGCGTTTGCGGCCGCCGTCGCCCGCGGCGGCGCCGCCGGCGGCGTGCTCGCGGCCGGGGCGCTGCCGGGCTCAGGCGCGGCCGGCGCGGGCATGCTCTTGCTCGTATCGACGCCCGGCTCGAGCTCCTCGGGCCGCGGCATATTTGCAGGCGCCGTGCCCGCCGCCGGCGCGGCCGCTTGAGCGAGAACCACGCCTGCCGGGAGCGAGGACAGCAGTCCTGCGAGAAAGAGCACGGCCAGCGATGAATTGCGCCGAGTCTGCATGGTCAACCTCCTGCCTGCGGCGTCGCGCCAGCCGCCGCGGCGTTGGCGGGAGCCGCGCCGCCAGGCGTCGGCGCGGGCGTCGCGCCGGGTGCCGGGGCGCCCGGTGCATTCGCGGGCGCCGGCGCGCCGGGTGTGGCCGGGTTCTCCGGCGCCTTGATCCCGAGGCGCTGTCTGAGCTCGGCAATCCAGCCGTTCACGGGCTTCTCCTCGCCGGTGATCGCCTTGTACTGCTCGAATGCGCCCAGCGCACGCTTCGGATCTCCCAGATAGAGGTCGGCGAGCACCCCGAGGTTCCGCCAGGCCGGCGCGTAGCGCGGGTTGGCGGCGATCGCCTGCTCGTACGAGGCGGCTGCGTCCTTGAACTGGCCGCGCATGCGCTGCGTGACACCCAGCTCGGTCCAGGCGAGCGCGTTGCCGCTCTCGTGCGCGACCGCGCTCTTCAGTGATTCCTCTGCCTGCTGGAGCTGTCCCTGCTTGCGTTGCAGCAGCGCCAGATCGACCAGCGGGGTGGCAAATTGCGGGTACTGCAGCGCGACCTGTTTGAATCCGAGCTCCGCCTCGGTCGCGTTGCCGGCACGCATGTATTTTACCGCCCGATCGAAATCCGCGCGCGCCGCCGGCGGGACGTCCGGGTGCGGGGAGCCGACCGCGGCCGCAGGCGCGGTGACCGTAGCGGTTGCCGCACCCCCCGAGGGCGCAGGCGCGGTGGGGGGCGACGACGGCGCTGGGGCCGACTTGGCGGCCGGGTGCGGCGCCGGGCGCTGCGCGTGCGAGCTGCAGGCGCCGAGCAGCAGCGTGCACACACCGAGCGCGGCGCACACCAGGCGCTGCGGCGCCGGGCGCTTACTCGAGGCTGGCGACGACATCCTGCGTCATCTCCGTCTTGCCATAGCGCGCGGGTTTCAGTTCCGCCAGTGCCTGAAAACTCTTGCGCACCGATTCGTCATACACGCCCTGCTGGGCGCGCGCGGCGTTAAGCTCGTGCGCCTTGATCGCCTGCTCCTCGAACGGGTACACCTGCTCTTCCAGGAGCGCGTTGTACTCGTCGAGCTCGTCCCCCTTG
>DATHLO010000222.1:0-5856 GCA_035488075.1 Steroidobacteraceae bacterium
CCTCTATGGCGATGCGCGGCGGCGGCTCGGCGCGCACCCCGGCGCGCGCTGGGCGCTCGGTCTGCTCGCCCTCATCGCGGTGCTCGCGCTCCTCGGGCCGTGGCTGAGCCCGTGGCGATTCAACAGCCTCGACTGGCAACACCTGGCGCAGTCCCCGGGAGCCACCGCCGCACACTGGTTCGGCACGGATCGGCTCGGGCGCGATCTTTTCGTGCGTACGCTCTCGGGGCTGCGCCTCTCGCTGCTCATCAGCGTGCTCGCGAGCCTCGTCAGCCTTGCGATCGGCATGAGCTTCGGCGCGGTGGCCGGATTTGCCGGGGGTCGCACGGATGAGCTGATGATGCGCTTCGTCGATGTGCTGTATTCGCTGCCGTACCTTTTCATCGTCATCATCCTGACGAGTCTGCTACCGCGCGGGAGTCTGGCGGCGCTGCTGATCGCGCTGGGCGCAGTCGGGTGGCTCACCACCGCGCGCATCGTGCGCGGGGAGACCCTCGCGCTGAAGCGCCGCGAGTTCATCGAGGCGGCCCGTGCGCTCGGCGTGGCGCCGCCGGCGATCCTCGCCCGCCACATCATCCCGAATCTCCTGGGACCGGTCATCGTCTACGCCACCCTCACGATCCCGCAGATGATTCTGTTCGAGAGTTTCTTAAGCTTTCTCGGACTGGGCGTGCAGGAACCGCGCGCAAGTCTCGGCAATCTCATCTACGTCGGTGCCCAGGAGATGCAGTCGGCGCCGTGGATGCTGCTGGTGCCGGCCACGCTCCTGGTGCTCTTGTTGGTGTGTCTGAACCTGCTCGGCGATGCGCTGCGCGATGTCCTCGACCCGCGTGAACGCTGAAGCGCACCCGAGTGAGGTGCTGCGCCTCAGCGGCTTCGGCGTGGACTTTCGCACCCCCGCCGGCACGGTGCGCGCGGCCGCCGGGATCGACCTCGCCGTGGCGCGCGGGGAGTGCCTCGGCGTCGTGGGCGAGTCTGGCGCGGGCAAGAGCCAGGTGTTCCTCGCCGTCATGGGGCTCTTGGCCGCGAACGGCACCGCGCACGGCAGCGCCCGCTTCGCCGGCAAAGAGCTCTTGCCGCTCACGGCAGCGCAGCTTGATCGCGTGCGCGGCGCTGCGATCGGCATGATCTTCCAGGATCCGATGACTTCCCTCACACCGCACCTGCGCATCGGGGAGCAGATCGCCGAGGTGCGCGTGCGGCACCTTGAGGAATCCTGGCGTACCGCGCGTGCGCACGCCCTGAGGCTGCTCACGCAGGTGCAGGTCACCGATCCTGAGCGACGGCTGCAGCAGTATCCGCACGAACTCTCCGGCGGCATGCGCCAGCGGGTGATGATCGCCATCGCGCTTGCCACGGAGCCGCAGCTGTTGATCGCGGACGAACCGACGACCGCACTCGACGTCACGATCCAGGCGCAGATCCTCGCGCTGCTGCTGCAGCTGAAGCGCACGCGCGCCCTGGCGATGATCCTCATCACGCATGACTTGGGCGCCGTGGCCGGCGTGGCCGATCGGGTGGCGGTCATGCGCGCCGGCCGCCTCATCGAGCAAGGTGCGGTGGCGCAGGTGCTCGGCGCGCCGCGCGAGCCGTATACGCAAACACTGCTGCGGCAGCACGCGCGCCTGCTGGGCGCGGGCGCTGCCGCGCCGGCGAACGCCCCGTCCGATGCGCGGCTCATCGTTAGCGAAGTCGGCGTTGATTTTCCGCTCGCGCGCGGCCTCCTGCGACGCCCGGCACGGCTGCGCGCGGTGGAGAGTGTGAGCTTTCAGCTCCGGTCCGGGGATTCCCTCGCCATCGTCGGGGAGTCCGGTTGCGGCAAGTCAACGCTCGCGCGCGCGCTGCTCGAGCTGCTGCGCCCCTCCCGCGGGCGTGTCATCTGGATGGGGCAGGGGCTGGATGAGCTCGCGCGCGCGCCGCTGCGCGCCCTGCGCCGCGAGTTGCAGATTGTCTTTCAGGATCCGCTCGCGAGCCTCGACCCGCGCCTGACGGCGCGCGAGATCATCGCCGAGGGCCTCAGGGTGCATGCGCCCGAGATCGGCGCGCAGGGGCGTGCGACGGCCGTGCTGCACACGTTCCGGCGCGTCGGCCTGCCCGAGGAGCTCGCCGCGCGCTATCCGCACGAGCTCTCCGGGGGCCAGTGCCAGCGCGTTGGCATCGCGCGCGCCATGATCCTCGCGCCCAGGCTCCTCGTGTGCGATGAACCGGTGAGCGCGCTGGATGTCCCCACGCAAGAGCAGATCGTGAGTCTGCTGGCGCAGCTCAAGCGTGAGACGGGCCTGTGCCTGATCTTCATCAGCCACGACCTCGCCCTCGTGCGCGCCCTGTGTGAGCGCGTGCTCGTCATGTATCTCGGGCGCATGATGGAGCTGGCGCCGGCCGATGCGCTCTATACCCATCCGCGCCACCCGTATACGCACGAGCTGTTGCGCGCGATGCCGAGCACCGATCCGCAGGTGCAGCCGCAGCGCCTCACCGGCGTGCGCGCCGGGGAGCCGCCCTCGCCGCTGCACCCCCCGAGTGGCTGCGTCTACCGCACCCGCTGCCCCCTGGCGCTGCCGCTGTGCGCCGAGCGCACACCGCCCTGGGAAGAAATCCGCGCGGGGCACTTTGTGGCCTGCCACCGCTGGCAGGAGCTGCCGCCCGCCTGATGCGCGCGTCGCAGTTCGTCGGCCCCGGGGGGAGGTACTGCCCCCGCCAGCTGCTATTCTTCGGCTCATGAGCGAGCCGACCATCCGCCCGAGCGAGGCCCTGAAACACGTGCGCTACGAGATCCGCGGACGCCTGGCACGGCGCGCCCACGAGCTTGAGCGCCAGGGCTACGAGATCATCTCCCTGAACATCGGCAACCCGCGCGCCTTTGGGCTGCGCACGCCCGAGACCATGCGCCTGGCGATGATCGAGAACCTGTCCGAGGCGGAAGGCTACTGCCACCAGAAGGGTATTTTCCCGGCGCGCGAGGCGGTCGTCATGCAGCAGCAGGCGCGCGGCATCACCGGAGTCACGGCTGAAGAGGTATTCATCGGCAACGGCGTGAGCGAGCTCATCGATCTCACGCTGCGGGCGCTGCTCAACGAGGGCGACGAGGTGCTGGTGCCGAGTCCGGACTATCCGTTGTGGACCGCGGCGGTCACCCTGAACCGCGGGCGCGCGGTGCACTACCCGTGCCGCCCGGAGAACGGCTTCGTGCCCGACCCGCAGGAACTGGCGCAGCTCATCAACCCACGCACGCGCGCCCTCGTCATCATCAACCCCAACAATCCCACCGGCGCGGTCTACCCGCGCGCGGTGCTCGCAGCGCTGGCGCAGCTCGCCGAGGAACGCGGTCTCGTGCTCTTCAGCGATGAGATCTATGACCAGATGACCTACGCGGACGCCGAGTTCGTGCCGATGGCGACGCTGGTGCACGACACGCTGTGCGCCACGCTCTCGGGGTTGTCCAAGGTCTACCGCGCCTGCGGCTACCGCGTCGGCTGGGCGGTGTTCTCCGGGCGCACGCACGCGGCCGCCGAGTACCTGCACGCGCTCGAGCTGCTCTCGTCGCTGCGCCTGTGCAGCAACGTCCCGGCGCAGTGGGCGGTGCAGACCGCGCTCGGCGGCCACCAGAGCGTGCGCGAGCTCGTCGCCCCGGGCGGGCGCCTGTACGAGTCGCGCGCGACAATTATGAATGCCACCCGCGACAGCCGCTTCCTCAGGCTCGCGCCGCCCGCCGGGGCGATGTACGCCTTTCCGGGCGTGGATACGCAGGTGCTGCCGGATTTTGATGACCAGCAGTTCTCGCTTGACCTGCTCGAACAGAAACACGTGCTGGTCGCACCCGGGGTCAGCTTCAACGTGCCGTACCGCAACCACTTCCGCATCACCAATCTGCCGGATGCTGCGACGCTGCGTGAAGTGTTCACGCGCATCGAGGAGCTTCTGGCGGGCTATGCCTCCACACGACGCGACGGCGCCCCGGCCGAGGCCTCCGGCAAGGTCATCAGCGGTCGCTTCAAGTGATCTCTGGTGAAAGAGCTCTAACCGCCTCATTTGTTTAGGCTGCCACCCGATCTAAACGCACACTTTCAGCGCGGGGGAACGCTCCTCGTGCCGACCCGCCAGCGCGTGCGCGCGGTGCAGCTGGCGCATGCGGCGGGCGAGCTCGCCCGGGGCCTGAGGGTGTGGGGGAGCGCGCAGGTGCTCACCCCCGCCGCCTGGATGCGCCGTGAATGCGAGCGGCGCGCCGCCGTGAGCCCTGCGCACTGGCCACGCCTGCTCGGGGCGGCGGAGGAGTGGCTGCTGTGGCGCGAGGCCGCCCGCGAGGCGGCGGGCGGTTACGTGTTTCTCGATGACGGCGCACTGGCCGAGTCGCTCTTGCGCGCGAGTGAGCTTGCGGCCGACTATGGCCTGGCACTGCCGGCCGGCGCGCCCGAGAGCGAGGCGGGCCTGCTGCATGCGGCGCAGCGCCGCTTCGATGCGCGCTGCCGGGAACTCAACGCCGCAAGCGTCAGTGCACTCGCGCCGCGCCTCTTCAGCAGCGGCCCCGCGCAGGCGTCCGCGCTGCTGCTGCGCGGTTTCGACGCGCTCTCCCCGCGCCTGCGCACGCTCGCCGCCGCGCACGCCACGAGCGAGTTGTCCGCGAGCGCAGCGCCCCGCTGCACACCGCGCGGGGTACGCACCGCGCAGGCGAGCGGGGAACTCGAGGCCATCGCCGCGTGGTGTGGCGCGCGCCTCGGCGCCGAGCCCGACGCGCGGCTGCTCGTCATGCTCCCCGGGCCTGCCGGCGCGCGCGAGCGTCTGGCGGCGCTGATTCGCGAGGTGCTCGACCCGGCCGACAGCTTGCGCGTGGCGCGCGAGAACCGCGCGCTGGTCGGCATCGAAGGCGGACAGCCCTTTGCCGAGCTGCCCCTGCCGGCGCAGGCGCTCGCAAGCCTCGCGCTACTGACCGGCGCGGAAATGGATCTCGAGTCGCTCGGGCGCTGGCTCATGGCGCCGCAGTGGACGCATCCGCCGGCCGCGCAACGCGCCGCTCTGACGCTCATGCTGCGCCAGCGTGCCCTCACGAGCCTGAATCTGCGCGCACTTCTGGGCGCACTGCAGCTCGCGCCCCCCGAACTCACCCCCGCCGCGCGCGAGCTGGATGCGCTGCTGCGCCGGGCCGCGGCCGCACTCGGGCAGGCGCGCGGCTCACCGCAGCGCTGGTCGGAGCGCTTCGAGGCGGCCCTGGCCGCGCTCACCTGGCCGGGCGCGGCGGCGACGGATCTGCCCGGGCAGCAGACGCGGCTGCGCTGGCGCGAACTGCTGGAGGAATTCGGCGCGCTCGAGGGGTGCGTAGAAGTTCTCGCCCGCGAGCGCGCGCTCGAACTGCTGCGCTCACTCGCGGCGCACACCCCGTATCGGCCGGCCGACGAGGATGTGTCGGTCACCATCTCCGCGTCGCTCGCGGACCCCGTGGTGCGTTACGACGGCCTGTGGGTCGGCTCCCTGAGTGCGGACGTGCTGCCGGCGCCGGTGGCGCCGGACCCATTCCTGCCGCTGGCGGCGCAGGTGTCTGCCGGCGTGCCGTCGGCGAGTGCCGCGGCGCGGCGCGCGCAGGCGCAGACGCTGCTCGAGTCCTGGTGCGCGGCAACTTCCGACCTGGTGCTCTCGGTGCCCGCGCACGATGAGGACCTGGAGCTGCTGCCAAGTCCGCTGCTGGGGGCTGCGTTGCCGGCGGACTCACCGCCCCGCAGCGGCTGGCTCGCGAGCCGCGTGCACCGCGAAGGATTCACCGAGACGCTCGTCGATGCGCGCGGCCTTGCGTGGAACTCCCCCGCTCCGCTGCCCGAAGGCACCCGCTCACTCACGCTGCAGAATGCCTGTCCGTTCCGCGCGTAC